>CALHCI010000030.1 GCA_937931165.1 uncultured Granulosicoccaceae bacterium | reverse complement strand
AAACCGCATTAACTGTTTTTTAGAAAACAGCAACTCACCATTGCGTTCAATTTCGAATACACCACCACCACCTTCGATCAGTTCTACTTCAGCGCCTGCGATGCTCATCAGTCGGTCTCCCACACGGAGAGCTGTCGGCTTATAATTTCACTGCACGCAATATTCAATCGTAAATTTCATTTTTCCAGCCTTTCTGAGAAAACACCGCAAGAGCTTATTGCATAATTGAGTAAATTTCATCTTGTGATGCTGTGAGTAATTACTGCCCCGTCTGAACATTCCATTGTCTGGCATAGTGGCCACTCAGTTCCAGAAGCTCCGTGTGTGTTCCCTGCTCCACTATTCGCCCTTCTTCAAGCACCACAATATTGTCTGCATTAACGACAGTAGAAAGCCGATGCGCGATGACCAGCACGGTGCGACTACGGGAGATACGTTCCAGTGATCGTTGAATAGCCGCTTCGGTTTCATTGTCCACCGCACTGGTTGCCTCGTCGAGTATCAGCACCGGAGGATCTTTGAGTATGGCTCTCGCCAGTGAGATTCGCTGCCGCTGGCCGCCAGACAGCCGAACACCACGCTCACCCACCTCGGTGTTTAGTTGTTGCGGCAGTTTTTCAATAAAAGACCATGCTTCAGCCGCAATAGCAGCCTGTATGATTTCCTGTTCACTGGCGCCTATTCTTCCATAAGCGATGTTTTCACCAATGCTGCCATCAAACAGAAAGGTATCCTGACTTACCAGCCCGATCGATTGCCTGAGACTATTCAGGGTTATCGAATTAATAGCGATATTGTTAAACAAAATACAACCGCTGTCAGGCTCATAAAACCGCAGCAACAGCTTCACCAGCGTAGACTTACCGGACCCTGTCGTGCCAACAAGCGCTGTCGTGCTGCCTGCCGGCACTGACAGATCAAAATCAATTAGCCCGGCACCAGACTGACGGTAGGTAAAATTGATATGTCTGAACTCAAGCGCACCGGCGTCTGTGGTACTTAACACATTCTTTTCTGTAATAGTCTGTGCACTGGTATCGTCGTTTATTAAACCGAGAATGCGTCTTGTACTGGCCATCGCCCGCTCATAGAGATCAATGGTTTTTGCCAGATCAGTGAGTGGCCATAACAATCGTTGAGTCAGAAAAACCAGTACGCCGTAAGCACCCACATTAAGTTCACCTTCGAGTGTCAGAAACGCTCCGTACACAAAAGTAAATAGAAAACCGGCAAGTATGGCCATGCGAATAACCGGAATAAACGCCGAGCTAACGGCAATAGCTTTGCGGTTGGCGCTCACATACTGTTCACTCAGCGCTTTTAAAGCAGCTGATTCGCGTTGCTCTGCTGTATAGGACTTGATTGTTGTCATGCCACCAATGTTGTTGGATAAACGATTGGCCAGGCGGCCAACCTGCGTACGAACATCGGCATACAATGGTGCGGCACGGCGAAGAAAATAAAACGCTCCCCAAACAATCACCGGAATAGGCGTAAACGCCAACAGCGCAATGGTCGGCGATAAATAGAAGAAAACTCCTCCAACCAGTAGCACGGTAACGAACGTCTGAATCAGGTCATTGACACCGCCGTCGAGAAACCGTTCAAGCTGATTGACATCGTCATTAAGAATAGACACCAGTTCACCAGAGCTACGGTGTTCAAAATAGGCAAGCTCCTGACGCTGAGTGCTGTCATAGGCATCCTGCCGGAGCTCGGCCTGTAACCGTTGAGCGAGATTACGCCACAGTACTAAATGAAAATACTCAAACAGAGATTCCCCTGCCCATACAACAAATGTAAGCACTGCAAGCGCCATTATTTGAGAAACGGCAGTTGCAAATCCGAGAGAGGCGACAAAACTGCTCTGCTGATTAACGACAACATCAATGGCAATGCCGATTAGTATCTCCGGCATCACATCAAAAACTTTATTAATTACCGAACAAAGCGCCGCCAGCAGAATTCTCGGGCGATGTTTTTTTGCGTAGCGCAACAGACTGAGAAGTGCCGCCAGACTATGCGTTTGCGTCACACCGGGGTTGAGCGCCGGGCCAGACTTTTCTTCGTGCACTGGAGCGGAATCAGTCACTCAACCCTACACATTGAGTAATAGATGTTCTCGCTCCCAGGGACTGATCACACGTAAAAATTCTTTGTACTCTTCTCTTTTGATCGCAGAATATACACTGCTGAAAGTCTGCCCCAGTAGCTCTTTAACCTGATCGTTGTTTTCATAGAGATCAAGCGCTTCGATCACACCAACCGGCAGTGATCGCGGCAGATTGTACGCCTCGGTTTCAATAGATTCACGAGCTTTGATTTTGTCAGTCATACCAAGGTAGCCGCAGGCCAGACACGCAGCCATAGCAAGGTACGGATTTGCATCCATACCAACCACACGGTTTTCCACTCGTCTTGCTTGCGGATCAGATACCGGCACACGAATACCGGTAGAGCGGTTGTCGGTACCCCACTCAAGATTGATCGGCGCTGAAGCATCAGGCACCAGACGCCGATAGCTATTGACGTACGGTGCCAGTATGCAAACGACTGAATGCAACAAGGTTTGCTGGCCACCAATAAAGTGATAAAAGTGTTCGCTCGGCAGGCCATCGGCGCCGTTAAAAATATTGGCACCGGTATCCATATCGACCACACTCTGGTGAAGATGCATCGCACTGCCAGGCTGATCTTCCATCGGTTTTGCCATAAAAGTCGCATAGCAGTCGTGTCGCAGTGCAGCTTCACGAATGGTGCGCTTAAACAGAAATACCTGATCTGCCAGATCGACCGGATCACCATGATTCAGATTAATTTCAAGCTGCCCTGCACCGCCTTCCTGCATGAGTGTGTCTATCTCAAGCCCTTGCGCTTCCGCAAAATCGTAAATATCGTCGACGACTTTTTCGTATTCATCAACGCCGCTAATGCTGTACGCCTGCCGGCTGACACCGCGTCTGCCGCTGCGACCCACCGGTGGACTGATGGGATCGTCGGGGTTGATGTTGCGTTTGGTGAGGTAGAACTCGAGTTCCGGGGCGACGACAGGTTTCCAGCCCTTGTCGTTGTATAGCTTGATCACCCGCTTTAACACGTTACGCGGAGCAAACCCGACTGGTAATCCATCCTGAGTCTGGAGATCGTGGATCACCTGCATGGTGACGTCGGAAGTCCACGGAACTGCCCGCGCTGTCGCATAGTCCGGCACCAGTACAAGATCTGATTCAGTCCATGCATTGGGAATATCAACTTCTGCGTAGTTGCCGGTGATGGTTTGATAAAAAATCGACGATGGCAAAAACATGCGCTGCGCACGAAAAAACTTGCGCGCAGGCATTGTTTTGCCGCGGCCAATGCCAACGATGTCCGAGACAACGCATTCGACCTCTTCCACACGTCGACTATCGAGCCACTCGTGTAGCGCGTCCGGCAGTTCTATCGACTGCGCGCCGTCCGAAGGCCTGCCCAACGGGTAAGGCGATGCCGGTTTCACCATGAGCTAGTCACCAATCAAACAGACTGTTTTTATTCAGGTACGGCGACAACCGCTGTCGCCTCGAGTTCTATGCCATTGTCAGTGAAGTCAAGATCGTAGTCGATGGTACCTTTAGGATAGGAATCAAGGTACTTCATTGCCGCATCTATCTCATCTGAATCCTGACCGAGCATGCCCATCACCGAGGTGACTTTGTCGATGATCTTTCTGGTATCTATCATAGTGTGAAAGAAACCTGCTTCATTGTTGCTGCCAAGCCGACTGATAAAATCTGCGGCCTTGCCACCGCTAAACAAAACAATATTCTTTTCTTTCACGGCAGCTTTAAATTCAACACCCGGCGGCATAGGTACCGGCAGCATGGAATTCAGTGATATTTCGGTGCCGTCCAGCGGCAGTTCTGCAAGCATTCCGAGCTGAGGCATCATTTGCAGTGTTTGCACCAGCACTTGCGGGTCCGCGGCGGTGATAGTGACAGCAGTATCAACCCCCTTGATAGGATCGGAGGAACCGGATGTGTCGATATCCAAATCAAAAATATTCAGTGACACGCCTTCAACACCTCGCGCCAGCCCGCCGAACATCACCACTCCCATTGATGCAGCACTTAAATCCGATTGTGAGGCTTTGTTTAGCTCACTTAGCAACGGGCATTCGTAGCTCATCGACGCAATGATGTTTGTCATCTGACCGATCACCTGAGTCAGCCTGTCAACGGACACGCCCAGACCCATGGAAAACATCGGTTGCTCAGACGATTGTGATGCAGGTAACACACCTCTTGTAAGTTGCAGCGTTTCAAGCAGCTTTTCATGACCGACCTCCGCCGCAGCATGGCTGATGTAACTCAGCTCATCGCCGTCAACATCAAACTCTCTGGCGCCCATAACGATCATCGGCCAGTTATCAGAGAGCGACTTGATTTCGGCTTTGCATGGCTCGGTTCGCATGGTTTGCAACATCGCCAGTTGTTCCTGTTTGTCTCCCTTAGCCAGCGCCTGAATATCCTGCATAGCAGCCGTGCTTTCAGTGGTCAGTATGTCGGTTACCACGTCAAAGTCGAAGAAAGCTGTGTACAGTTCACCGTAGCCCCATTTTTTACGAATATCTTTAAGCTTGCCGGACTGATCTATAGATTTTTCAGGCTTGGTGATGCCAAGCACTCTGTTGACCAGATCTGCATTGGCCGTGTCACTCACCAGACTGACAATTAAATCATCTGCGCTGGTGGCAACAATCACCCCTGGCGCTGTGTCGTCGCTGCTGTTGCCGGTTTCAGCTTTCGCCGTCTCTGTCGCATCACCGCCTTCGGCTTTTTTTGACTTACCGGGAAAACTGTCAGCACCGTAGTAGCGTACATTAAAGCCCTCTCGCTCCAGTGCCTGCGGTTTTAGTTCGTGTTCTTTTTCCAAAGCTGCGAGCGAAGTATTGAATTTTTCCGGATCATCCAGTTTTACCCGCATGACCGGATAGATTCCCACCGCATACGTGCTGAAGTGAACAGATTCTTCCAGCCCCCATTCAGGCAGCACTTCATCAAGATTGGTCAGCACCTCACCGAGTGAATCCAGCATTTCACGAACGTCCTCTTCCATATCGTCAGAGGTAGGCAGCGCACCGGTCGGCTGAAAGGCCATCAGGTGTTTTATCGGCATGCCCTCACCGGTGCCCATATAGAAAGGGGTATCTGCCGGAATAAAGGCGTTGTGCTCACTCGCCGCCACGCTGCCACCTGCGGTAAGGCCCGCCAAGGCAACGGGAAGTGCAACGAGACACCTGGCGACGCGTTTTCCAAATACGCCTGTTTGTGACATCTGAATTCTCCGGGGCTGATACAATCGTGGCTATGGGGTCCATGGTATTGAAGTCGCCAATAAAACGCCACCAGTACACTGACAGAACCGCACCGGATCCCCAGCGAGAATCGAACCACACGCATGCGAGGTATTCACTGATGCCCAAATATCATGTAGAAAAAAACCAGTTAATTGACGCCCCCGTCGATTCAGTACATGCACTCACCAGAGATTTTAATCAGTGGCCAACGTGGTCTCCATGGCTTTGTATGGAACCCGAAGCAACCGTCAGTGTGCACGGCACCCCGGGTGAAGTCGATCACGGCTATTCATGGACCGGCACGTTAGTCGGTGAAGGAAAAATGCAAACCACAGCGCACGAAAACGGTGTGCACAAGATGGATCTGACCTTCATAAAGCCGTTTAAATCAACCGCCAAAGTAACACTAGACATCAAACAGGTCGGTGCAGATCAAACCAGCGTTACCTGGCACATGTGGAGTGCGCTGCCCTTCTTTCTGTTTTTTATGACCAGGTCTATCAAGAATATGATTGGCATGGACTATGAGCGTGGCCTGAAAATGCTCAAAGAGTGCGCAGAGACAGGTTCGGTTAATTCCATTACTGAAGTGAAGGGCGTTGTTGAAATTAACGACATTCACTACGCCGGACAAAGCGCCAGTTGTCAGATGGACAACATCGCAGACTCGATGGACACCACCATGCGGCAGGTAGTCGGGGCCGTTAACGATAAAGGGCTGCAAATAAGCGATATCCCGGCTGGTGCAATATACGATCACATGGATTTTAATAACCGCGAATGTCGTTACACGGCGATCATACCGTTACAGTCACGGGCCACTACTGACAACTCCCTGTCTACCGGGACGATTGCGTCTGGCAAAGCGCTTAAAGTAGTACACAAGGGAAGCTACACGCATCTTGGTAACGGCTGGGCCACTGCAATGTCATACCAACGCTACCACAAACTAAAGCCGCTCAGGTCACAGCCACCCTTCGAACTCTATTTAAACAATCCCGAACATACCGATGCAAAGGATTTAATCACAGAAATCTATATCCCATTGCGAGGCTGACAATCTCGCTTCAGCGTCCAACTGGTCAATCATCAATCGTATTGCACAATCACCTGGCGAACCGCTGATACATAGCTGCCACCAAATTTGATTGCGTGTACGATAAGCGGTGCCAGTTGGTGTAGTGACAGCCGCTCTCGCCAGCCGGGGGCCAATGGATATGCTTCGTTATACGCATCAAAACAGTCGTCTCCGAAACCGCCAAAGAGATTCATCATACCCAGTTCAAATTCACGGTGGCCACAGTGCGCTGCCGGGTCGATTAGCCAGCTCTGTCCCTGCTGATCGACAAGGCGATTTCCCGCCCATAAATCTCCATGCAAAAGCGCTGCTGGCTCATCGGGGACATTAAATTGCCCGAGCCTTGCAGCGATACGTTCAAGCACGGTGCAGTCTTTGGTACTTAGCACCCCTCTTTCGCCGGCGATTTTCACCAGCGGCAGCAACCGCTGCGTTGCGTAAAACTCTACCCAGGTATCGCAAAGCTGGTTTGGTACCGCCAGACTGCCCGTTGTCGCGCCATCACTTCGGCCAAACTGTGATTGCGCGTGTGCATGCAGCATAGCCAGTTGGCGGCCAAGGGTGCTTTCGGTTGTCGAATCACTATGACCAACATCTATCCACGACAGCAATAAAAATGGCGGCTCATCACTAACCGACAGCACCTGCGGTATGTTGACAGCACCGATCTGTCGCAACCAGGTCAGACCAGTCGCTTCGGTAGTGAAAAAACCGGCCGGCGGATTGCAATGGGTTTTTGCAAATAACACCGTTTCGTCAGTAGTTGTCACCTTAAACGACGCGGCGAAGTCGCCACCGCCCAGACTCGACAAGCGATCAAACCTTGTCCCAAGCGCTGTCTCTGCAACAGATTGCCACGTTGAATTCAATTTTTGCCCCTGCCTATGCTACTTTTCTATCGTACCGCATTGCACTACCACTGCTGCCACCAGCAGACAAGTCTTCTCATACTTAACAATACCATCGCACCGGGCCATTTACCGTGCTGACAACTACCCTCAATCCATTTAAAAATAAAAGTCACATGCTTTTCCGACTACCGTTGGCTTGCCTGTTTATCGGGGTAGCTGTGATAGCTGGTTGCCAACAACCGGACCTCAGTGACAAGGAAAAAAAACGGCTGCTAAGTCTTGGCATAGACGCGCTTCCACCGGCAACGGATCCCTCTAACCGATATGCCAGCGACCCGCAAGCGCAGCGTTTTGGTGAGCAGTTATTCTTTGCCAGCGAACTCAGTGTGTCAGGCACGGTGTCCTGTGCCACGTGCCACATACCGGAACAAGGATTCACTGACGGACTGGCGCGCGCCGAAGTCAAACACAATAAAGATACAGAACACCCGGCACTTAGAAATACACCAACGGTTGTCGGTAGTGCGTGGAGCACATGGCAATACTGGGATGGACGCCGGGACTCATTGTGGTCTCAGGCACTCACCCCGCTGGAAGCACCACAGGAAATGGCGAATAACCGGGTGGCGCTTGTTCGGCAAATTCTGACCACCGAAAGCTACCGTACACAATACGAACAGATCTACGGACCACTGAACATTACCGCAGCAGAATTGACTACCGATGCAACACCAATGGGCAGCCCGGCAGCAAAGCGTGCCTGGTACGCTTTGCCAAAACCACTACAAACCGAAATCAACACTGTTTTTGCAAATCTTGGCAAAGCCATAGCAGCTTATCAGACAACACTGAAACCACCCGTCACGCGTTTCGATCAGTTTCTCCAGGCACTTAAGCGCGGAGACAACTACCAGAGTGTTTTAAGTCAACAGGAATACACTGGCGCAAGACTATTTGTGAATGACAAGAAAACCCAGTGTCTTGAATGTCATAACGGCCCGCTACTGAGCAACAATGATTTCCATAACATCGGTAGTGCCACGTTCACCGGTGACAACATAGACTTTGGCAGAGTACTCGGTGTGCAGTCAGCTATGATTGACGAATTTAACTGTCACGGACGGTACAGCGACGCGAATTCCGATCAGTGTCTGCATTTAAACTTTATGAACCGCGCAGATCTCATCCACACACAGGGCGGTTATAAAACACCAACGCTTCGCAACGTCACCGCTACTGCGCCGTATTTTCACGATGGACGGTTCGCGACACTGGAGGGAGTAATACAGCACTACATAACTGTGCCCGATACCGGCCAACAATCCGAGATCAGAACCTTTCCGTTAACCGATAAAGAAATCCGGGCACTGGTTGCTTTTTTAAACACGCTGAGTACCACAAATACCGCACCACAGTAGACCAGCGGGTAACTGCTAAACCGGTTTCACGATCAGCCGGATACCTTCCACAGACACCACTTCTGCAGGCTGTCCGGGTTCAAGTGCAACCACTGCACCATCGATCAGTTCAGCCTGCCAGTCACTGCCTGACCAGCTCACTTTACCGCCAACTCCGGGCGCGATTCGCTCCAGCACCGATACCCTCTGACCGACCGCATTGTTGTCTGATATCGCAGTAGGTGCATCCTGCCAACGCTTGATAGGCGCATAAAGCAATGCGGTGATCGCCGCCGATGAAACGGCAAAAACAGCTGTTGTAGAGATATAACCTGCTCCACCGGATACCCACGCAAATGTCGCTGCGCACAGCGCGCCCAGCCCAACAAAAAACAACCAGAATGTGGTGAACTGAAATACCAGCAATTCAATAGACAACAATACAACACCGGCTATCAGAAATAGCCAGAACGGTGTGATGGTATCCATTACACACTACCTGTACGGCTTGCAGTCTTGTCGACCGTGCCTTTAAGTTGATCGTAGGCGGTAAACGCTTTAGCAACCATACCCGAAATATCTCCACCGTCCCCGGGTATCAGCGCAATCGTACCTTCGCGCGCCAGCTTGTCAAAGGCGTCTACATATTGTTCTGCCAGTTGCTGAGCAACGGCGGCCGTACCGCCATCTTCATTGATTGCCTCGGAAATTTTACGTATGGCTTCTGCTCTGGCAGTGGCTTCAATGGTCATAGATTCTGCAATACCCTGCGCGCGCAGAATTTGCGCCTGCCTGTCACCTTCCGCCTGATTGATTTGTGCCTGCCGGTAACCTTCTGAAGTGGTCACTGCTACACGACGCTCACGCTCGGCTCCCATTTGCTTTTCCATTTCTTCAAGAATGGTTGCCGGCGGTGATATATCTTTAACTTCGTACCGAAGTACTTTGGTACCCCAGGTTTCAGAGGCTTCGTCTATAGCGTTGGTTACCCGGGCGTTGATGTTCTCCCGTGACTCGAAGGTATCATCCAGTGTGAGCTTGCCAATTTCTGCACGCATGCTGGTTTGCGCCAACTGTGTGATCGCAAATTCCAGATTATCCACCCCATAAGATGCTGATCTGGGATCCATAATTTTCATGTACAGCACACCGTCAATACTAAGTGGCACGTTATCTCGGGTGATGGCCTGTTGTGAGGCAACATCAACAGCAAATTCTTTCAGCGAGTGCTTGTAAGCCACTCGTTCAAGAATTGGGATGGTGATGTGAAATCCAGCCAATAGTGTGCGGTTATACTTACCCAGTCGTTCAACGACGAAGGCTTCATTCTGGGGAACAATCCGCACGATCGATCGCAAAAACAGCAACAGCAGTACCGCGCCTGCGACCAGCATGGCAAAACTCATTGTTTCAAACATAGGTGTTCCCCTCTTTTAATATTTATTAACTACCCTTAATCAGCAGGGCTGTGAAATTACGACAGAGCCACCTAGAGGCTGTCGTCACAGGCACGATATCACCCTCCACTTATGGGGTGTCGTTAAGTCATTCGATAATTATCGGGTGTGGTTTGAAACGCGTGTGAGCCGCGGCGGAGCACCCTCTGCCGTGGCTGATGCTCGTTTTATGCGACACCCAACTACTTCAACCTCCACTAAAAGGCAAGCTCCACTAAAAGGTAGGTGTTAACCGCCGGATTTCAAGGTTATGCCTGCCCGCAAACCGTAGCTATTCATTGACTAATTGGCCGGCAGCAGCGCAAACATCTTACCGCGCTGCTTCATTTCACCGGCAAGTCTCTCTGCATCTGCGCCTGCGCCAAAGAAAATATCTGCACGCACCGGCCCTCTGATCGCGCCACCGGTATCCTGTGCCATCATCAGACGGTGGTACTTTGAACCGTCAGGCAATGTGGTTTCCACCCAAACCGGTGTGCCCAGCGGGATAACTTTCTTATCTACGGCCAGACTCCGCATTGCCGTTAAAGGCACGTTCAATGATCCTCTTGCGTTTTCCTCGGCGTTTTCACGCAAATGAAAAAACACATAACTCGGATTGGTGTTCAGTACTTCATCTGCGCGGTCCGGGTTAGCTCGCAACCATGCTTTAATCGTAAACAGACTGACGTCATCGAGTGGCAACTCTCCTTTTTCTACCAGTGTTTTTCCCACCGCAAAATACGGATGGCCGTTTTGGTTAGCGTAGTTAACACCGACAATGGAATCATCCTCGAGTTTGACGCGACCTGATCCCTGTATTTGCAAAAAAAACGACCCGTAAGGATCGTCAACCCAGAGTATCTCGCCACCGGCCAGAGGCGCTTCCTCACCATCTATTGATTCACGCGAGTGATATGGCACGACTTTGTTTCCGACCACACGCCCGCGCAAACGCATACCTTTAAGCTTCGGGTATAAGGAATCCAGCTCTATGGTCAGCATATCTTCCGGTGGTGCATAGAGTGGATACGCATAGCGTGAAGATCGCGTAAAACTACCCGACAGCAATGGCTCGTAATAGCCGGTGATCAACCCTTCTTTTGTACCGTTTTTACCGTAGATACGATGTGGCCTGAACTGACTTTCAAAGAAATTTCTAACTTGCTGTGCAGTCGGATTTTCAAGTGCCATCGCCGCATCACAGACCGCTTTCCATGAGGCTTCTTTCTTTAACCGGGGGCACTGTTGCAGCAACGCGGGCAACGCTTCAAGTACGTTGTCTTGCCGCCAGGCATCGAGTTTGTTCCATGTTACCGGTTTACCGATACCGGGTTCGCGCTGAAACAAAAAACCGCATCCGCTTAAGCAGAGTAGTAAAAAGGCAACAACAATTCGGCGGAGCGGAAAGTCTGAGATTAACATCAGCAAGTTCAACGTGACTGTAAGACGGCTAGTGTAAAACGTTTACGCACGATACGACACTTGCAACGCAATGAGGGTGTCGTAAAGCGCAAGATATTACCCTCCCACTTGTGACCATATGTGTGAGAGGGTCGGCGTCTAAGCGCCGGGAAGCGTATCTGCCGTGGCTAATACTCTGTAAAAACAACAGACTTGGTTCAACACTGGCAGTGATTCAGTGTGGCTGGTCTGCCACTGCCGATTGCAATACCTGCCATAGCTTTTCAATATGACGGCGCTCAGTGGCGAGCGCACCAATCGATATACGCACCATCCATAATGATTGCCCATCGGCCCGGGTGAGTTTCGCCGGTGTTAACATCGCCTTACCACTGCTGTTGATTGCCTCACACCAGCGTTGCGTGTGATCATCGAGTTGCTCCGGGTTGGTGATATGCGGCGGCTGATGAACAACGCAAACCGTTTGCAACGCAACCGGTGCAACCAGCCGCCAGTCCACTGCGTCGATGATCTGCTGTTCAAGCCACTGCGCGTTTGCAATATCGCGCCGCAACCGTGCCTGCAATCCGGAAATACCTTCAGAACGCAGCAGCCACCAAAGCTTCATGGAACGGAATCTCCGCCCCAACGGGATCCCCCAGTCTCTGTAATTAGGTGCTTCACCATCAGCACTGGTTTGCAGATAAGTGGGATTAGTGCTCATCACTCGAATCAGATGCTCCGGATCTTTCACGTAGTAGACCGAACAATCAAACACCGTCCCAAGCCATTTGTGGGGATTAAAAACGATGGAATCTGCCTGCTCGACGCCATCCCAAAGCAAACGCATCTCCGGAAGTATCATGGCGCTCCCTGCCATCGCCCCATCTACATGCAGCCAGCAGTCATAGGTTTTCGCAAGCGCTGCCAGCGCGGTGATATCGTCCATGGCGGTGGTTGCCGTTGTGCCGGTGCACCCCACAATGGCACAGGGTTTTCGACCAGCGGCAACATCAGCAGCAAGCGACTCCCGCAGCGCATCGATGTTAATGGAAAAATCCGTATTTACCTTACAGGACCGAACTGACTCCTGCCCAAAACCCGCCAGCAGCGCCGCTTTAACGATAGAACTGTGCCCCTGACACGACGAATAAACCATCAGATCTTCAGCGCTGCGCATCCCTTTTCCCATTTGCGCGAACTGCGATGATTTTTCCCGTGCTGACAGCAACGCCACCAGGGTGGCTGTCGACGCGGTATCCTGAATAACACCGTGCCATTCTTCAGACAATCCGAGCGCCTGCCTCATCCAGTCACAGGTGAGTTGCTCTACCTCAGTCAGCGGAGGGCTGGATTGCCAGTTCAGGCCAAGTTGCCCGAGCCCGGAGCTTAGTAAATCGCCTAAAACCGAAGATAATTCAGCATTGGCGGGAAAGTAGGCATGAAACGACGGATGCTGCCAATGGGTCAGATGCGGCATTAGCAAATGTTTAACGTCTTCGATGATTTTTGCCGCAGATTCGCCGTCTTTGGGCGGATTTTCCGGAAGTTTCTGTAAAACTTCACCAACAGCGGCATTGCTGCGAACCGGATACTTCTCTATTTCTTCCCGATATTTTGCGATCAATTCAATGATTTCGTGACCGGCTTGTCTAAATTCGTCTGGTGTCATCGGGGGTCTTTGGTCTTAAAGCTGCTTAAGACTCTATTATGTCAGCCGAATGCTGACCATTCCCTATCGATTTTGCTCGAGGACGTAAAATGCTAACTGACGCGAAAGTCATCACAACACTGGCCATTCTGGCTGTATTACTGTTTATCACATTCTGGTTTGTTGAAGGGATGCCAATTATCGGCTCCTAGGCGCTAGCCAGATCAGGAAATGCTGTTCCTTTGATTTCACAAGCGCTTGGAAAGACGGTATTTGGGAGTTGTGCAATCAAAGTTCGTACACATTAGTTTACAATTGCACCGCTCGTCTTTGGGCGGTCATTAGGGGTCTGACCGTCTCGATATTGCGGTCAGGCACAGAAATGCTATCGCGGCACAGATAAGCAAAGACATTCTAAAAGCTCCTGAAACCCATACAAAAATCGTATCGGTGTTGTAAATTCCCCACACCTTAACTGAAGCCTAATTATTTGTCACTAATCTGATTCACAGATTTGACGGTATTCCATCGGACATAATTCCGTTTAAAAATCGTACAGTTTCCCAACACTCCGTAATTGCCCGAATCCACTGGCTCTCGTCGTAGAATTTGAACCAATGTGATAGAAACTGTTTAAAATGTGCAACACTTTACAAACCATTCCGTAATTTCCGTTCACACTCGTTCGATGGCTCACCAGGGCCTGTGGTTAATTTAATTTTCCACGGCACTTCAGGAGGTATCTAATGAGAAACGCAGACGCGCTGAGAGCGCAAAGACGGTCTACCAGCAACAGTATGCAACTGGTTGCTATTGCCGGCGGAACCATCACTATTCTGGCCGTCGCAGTGATGCTTTACCTTGGCACCCTAAGCTAACCAACACAGCGCACTTTATTTAACAACGCTGATTATTCACGGTTTGGTGTGGTTACACGCCAAACCATGAATAATCCACTCGACAAATCTGCCACGCAGACTGACTAAGTGCCCTCGGGCATTGCAGCGCCCGCTGCTGCCAACTACCATAAGCCTTTTGAATGGCGCCACTGTGCAGTGCGCGCTTTCCGACGTCTCAAGAGGCCTCCTTCTTTGCCATCAAAAACACTTTACGACAAGATATGGGATGCTCATGTTGTAAGCACTGAGCCCGACGGCACCTGCCTTATCTACATCGACAGACACCTGGTGCACGAAGTGACCAGCGCGCAGGCGTTCGAAGGCTTGCGCCTCAACGACAGACCGGTACGCAGACCGGAGCTAACGCTTGCAGTAGTAGATCACAACATCCCTACCACTGATCGCAGCCAGGGAATCGACGACCCTGAAAGCAAGCTGCAGATGGATACACTTGCTGCAAATACCAAAGAGTTTGGCGTCGAATACTACGACGAACTCGATCAGCGCCAGGGAATTGTGCATATCATCGGCCCCGAACAAGGGTTCACACTACCCGGCACAACCGTAGTCTGCGGTGACTCACACACCGCAACTCACGGAGCGTTTGGTGCGTTGGCACATGGCATTGGCACCTCCGAAGTAGAGCACGTGCTCGCATCGCAAACTTTGCTGCAAAACAAATCAAAAAATATGCTGGTGAAGGTTAACGGCAAACTACCCGCCGGCATCACCGCAAAAGACCTGACACTGGCGATCATTGCACACACCGGCACGGCTGGTGGTACCGGGCATGTCATTGAGTACAGTGGCGAGGCCATACGCGATCTCTCAATGGAAGGCCGTATGACGCTATGCAACATGGCCATCGAAGGTGGTGCAAGAGCCGGGCTGGTTGCCCCGGACGAAAAAACCTATGCCTACCTGAAAGGTCGACCAAAAGCGCCAAAGGGTGCCGACTGGGATGCCGCCGTCGCCTACTGGAAAACACTGCATAGTGATGAAGGTGCGCATTTCGATAAAGTAATAGAGATAGACGCCACGAGTATTGCGCCAATCGTGACCTGGGGCACCTCACCGGAAGATGCCATCGCCATTACTGATAGCGTGCCGGAGCCGATGAGTTTCTCAGACGAACACAAACAGTCCTCGGCTGCGCGGGCGCTGGAATACATGGGTTTAACCGCTGGCACGCCAATGACTGAAATCCCCATCGACAAAGTCTTTATCGGTTCATGTACCAATGGCCGCATTGAAGACCTTCGTGAAGTCGCGCGTGTGGTGGAAGGCCGCAAGATTGCACCCAACGTGGATGCGATGGTGGTACCCGGTTCAGGACTGGTAAAGTCACAAGCCGAAGAAGAAGGCATTGCAGCCATTCTTAAAGAAGCCGGCTTCGACTGGAGAGAGCCCGGTTGCAGTATGTGCCTCGGTATGAACCCTGATCGCCTGGAACCCGGAGAACGCTGTGCATCTACCTCTAATCGAAACTTCGAGGGGCGGCAGGGGCACGGTGGTCGCACCCATCTGATGTCTCCGGCAATGGCAGCAGCGGCGGCAGTCACCGGGCGTCTTACTGATGTCCGCACGCTCGACACTGCAGGAGCGCCGGCATGAAGGCACTTAAAGAGTTATCCGGCGTGGCAGCACCAATGCCTATGATCAATGTTGACACCGACATGATCATTCCCAAGCAATACCTGAAAACGATCGGACGCAGCGGTCTTGGCAAAGGACTGTTCCACTCCATGCGTTACAACGATGACGGTACAGACAACCCGGATTTTGTACTGAATAAAGAAGCTTACAAAGACGCAAAAATTCTTATTGCCGGTGACAACTTCGGTTGTGGCTCTTCCCGTGAACATGCGGCCTGGGCAATTGAAGACTTTGGCATCCGTTGCGTTATCGCACCGAGCTTTTCAGATATTTTTTACAACAATGCGTTTAAAAACGGCATGCTCCTCATCAGACTGCCACAAGAACAAATTGATGAACTCACCGAGCAAGCCGAATTCGGTTCTAACGCGGTATTCTCAGTCGACCTTGAATCACAAACAGTCACGGCACCGGACGGCAAAGAACACACTTTTGAAATAGACGATTTTCGCAAACATTGTCTGCTGAACGGGCTCGATGAAATTGCCCTGACACTCGAAAAAGCGCAATCAATTGATCAATACGAAACCAACACCAACAATGCGCATAGCTGGCTGAACCCTGCCGCAGGTTAAGAGAAAACACATGAAAGACGCATCACTATTGCTGCTGCCCGGCGATGGCATCGGCCCGGAAGTTGTTGTTGAACTTCGCAAAGTCATTGACTGGTTCGGGAATAACCGTGGCTACAACTTTAATATCACCGAAGACGACCTTGGCGGCGCTGCCTATGAACGCTACGGCAAACCACTGGCCGACGAAACACTCACCACAGCCAAATCAGTGGATGCCATCGTCATGGGTTCAGTCGGTGGACCACAGTGGGATAACGTGGAAAGGCACCTGCGCCCCGAGGCAGGACTGCTGACGCTGCGCAAAGAACTGGATCTGTTTGCCAATCTGCGCCCGGCTACCTGTCGCCCTGCACTGGCTTCAGCATCATCACTACACGAAGATCTGGTGTCAGGGCTTGATATTCTGATCCTCCGTGAACTTACCGCCGGTGTGTATTTTGGAGAACCCAGAGGCATAGAAACCCTGCCCGACGGTCGCCGGCGAGGCTTCGACACGCAGGTTTACTTTGAAAGTGAAATTGAACGTCTGCTACATGCAGGCTTCGAACTTGCGGCCAAACGCAATGGCAAAGTACATTCCGTAGAGAAAGCCAATGTAATGGAGTCTGGTGTTTTCTGGCGAGAAATTGCAACGCGTGTTGGTAAGGAATACCCGGACATCACACTCGAACACATGTACGCAGACAACTGTGCCATGCAACTGGTGCGGCAGCCAAAACAGTTTGATGTTATCGCCACCGACAACCTGTTTGGTGACATCCTGTCTGACTGCGCCGCGATGCTCACCGGTTCACTTGGCATGCTGCCATCAGCATCACTAGGTGCTGCGATTAACGGAAAGCGCGCAGCCCTGTACGAACCGGTACACGGATCCGCTCCGGATATTGCCGGCCAGGGCAAGGCTAATCCACTGGCCACTGTGCTCTCATTTGCTATGTGTTTACGATACTCATTTGATGACAACGAAAACGCAGACCTGCTTGAACAAGCTGTAGACAACGTGCTGGATCAAAACATTCGAACTGTCGATATCGCAGCAAAGGGTGTTAACCCGGTATCCACCAGTGACATGGGTGATGCTATCGTAACGGCGCTCGGCAACCTGCAGACTGCTGCGTAAAAATTTATCGATGTACAACGGAAGACTCCGGCTATGCTAAACAAATTGCAGAAACTTAAGTGGGGCAATAAGAAGCAGGAGCCGGAAACTACTACCAGCCCCCCGCCACAACAACAATCGCAAACAGTTACTCTTAACGCTGATATTGATCTGCTCAAAGATCCGTCTGAAAAAAAACGCCTCGCCGCATGCCTTAACATTAAAAACACAGCACTGCTGCTTGAAACCAGCCGAAAAGACACGAGTAGCAAAGTAAAACAAACCGCTGCCAGGCAGTATGCAAGGCACCTACCGGACGGAGAAGACACCAAAGCGCTTATCACAAAGTACCTTGGAGATAACGAAAACCGACATCTCGCCAGACTGATTACTGCATTACACAACGACGCAACAATACGCGAGTTTGGTCTGACACAATTCAGCAGTGACGAAGACTACAGCGACATCGCCATTGAAACGCGCTTTCACGACACTCGCGACATCGTCACTCAGAAGCTGCAATCACTGGAGGCTGTCGATACAGTGTGGCGCAGCATCAAAAGCAAAGACAAAGTCGTTGCCAGAAAATTAAAAGAAAGACTCTCAGAACATCAGCAAAATCAGCAGCAAAAACAAGAACAGCAACTGGAAGTCAGCAAGCTCATCGATGAGATGGACAAACTCGCTAATGGTGTATGGTCACCCAATTTTGCAAACCGCTACGATCTGTTCGCTAGTAAGTGGAATGCTATTGAATTTGCAATAGATGCAGAACAAAAGAATAACTATGAAACGCTCAGACAGCAGGCTTTTGAAAAAGTAGAAAGCAACCGCGCACTGGCAGAACAGCATGCAGCGCTGGAAACCTGCATCAGGGAACTAACCTCCTCCGAACAATCACTTCTGCAAAGTGACGTTCAGTCGCTACCAGCACATCTCGAAAAATCCAAAGCACAACTACAAAAGTCCAAAGAATCGTGGCAACAGTTAAACGCTAACGCTGCCGCTATCGACGAAACCCTTGAAAAGGACTACGTTCGAACACAGAAAAAGCTGGAACAACAACTGGCAAACGCCGGTGCAGCGCATAGCGCCTACGCGTCTGTGCAGGACACCACTGGCAGCAACACCGCACAACTGATTCAATCTCAAAAGCAGCTAAAGAAAGCGATCGAACAGACCAAAGCCGGCAAATCCCAACCACAATACGCAGCAGAGTTGCCTAACCTGCTGCAAAACATCGAGAGCCTGGTAAAAAAACAAACACAGGCAGACACCGAACTTAAAAACAGTATCCACAAGCAATTTGGCTCGCTAAACAGCGCTATCACTACCAACAAGTGGGGGCCTGCAAAATCAATACACGAAAGACTGCAGAAGAAAATTGCACGCCTGCCAGCGAAAGACCAAACAGCGCTGTCCGAGAAACTGCAGCGTTTGGAAAAACGCCTGTCAGATCTGGGTGACTGGAAGCAATTTGCCACTGACCCTAAACTCGAAGCTTTATGCGAGCAAATGGAAAATCTGCCGGCACTCAACCTTGCGCCAAAAGATCAGGCAGACAGAATAAAAGAACTGCAAACTCAATGGAAAGCCATGGGTGCCAGCCCCGCACAGGAGAAGCACTGGCCGCGATTTAAAACCGCCGCTGACACCGCCTTTGAACCCTGTGCAAAATATTTTGCCAACAAACGCGCAGAAAAAGAATCAAAGCTCGCCGCTCGCGATGAGATTCTTCAAATGCTGCGTGACTACAGCGAAAAAACTGACTGGGAAAACGCTGACTGGAAACTGGTAGAAAAAACCATTCGTACGGCAAAAACCGAGTGGCGCAAGCTCAGAGTTTTTGACCGTAAAGCGACCACTGATCAGGAACAAAAATTTACCGAAGTGCTGGTAACCCTCAATGAAAAGCTCGAACCCGCTTACGAGGAAGGTAACCGCGAAAAACAGGATCTCATCGATAAGGTTAAAGTGCTTGGCGAAGGAGAGATTAATCAGCACTGCATTAATCAGGTCAAACGACTGCAGTCCATGTGGCGACGAACCGGCATAGTAAAACGTGCTGATGACCAACGACTTTGGAAGGAATTTAACGAGGCCTGTTCTGAAATCTACAGCATACACCGTGGTCACCAGCGTGAGCAGTACAAAGCCAGTGTTGAACACGTTACTCGCGCCAGGGAGATCATCAAGGAGCTAAAGCAGTCCGGCAGCAACGGTACCTTCGATGAAAAAGCGCTACAACAACTACAAGACGAATTTCAATCGTTGCCGGAATTTCCGGAAAAAGAACAAAAGTTCCTGTTTCGAGACTTTAATCGAGCCGTAGATGGATTAGACAAACAACGACAAAAACATTCTGACTCGGCGCGCAACCAGGAGATACAGCGGCTCCATCACAATGCCACAATCTGCGATCAACTTGAGGCACTGGCCGGGCAAACCCCGGACGCGGTTTCTGTAGACCTTCAACGCTTGCTGGATCAATGGGATGACGGTGACAAATCAGACAATATAGAGTGGAAGAAATCCATGAATCTTCGCAAGGACTCTATTGTTGCGCACCTGCAGGCCGGATCAATACCGGACTTTGAAGGAAACACCCTGGCCCGACGACTGTTGTGTATTGACCTTGAAATCCTGTTGGAGCAAGACACTCCGGCAGAGGACAAACCACTACGTATGCAACATCAGCTGGAACAACTACAGCAGGGAATGACTTCACGTTCCGTGAGTTCAAAGACCGAACAGGTGCAGGCACTGGAGGTAAAATGGCTGACATCTTTCCCTGCAGAAGCCGACCAGAGAGAGAAACTCAATACGAGGTTCCTGACAGCGCTTGGTAAAAAGACGGCCTGATTTCAGGTTATGAACATTACTGTATTACGTCACGGCCCGGTTGATTTGCAACCACCTACTGCAGCCATTACCTCAAAAGAATTTGGTGACTGGGTGTCCCGATACGATGAGGCAAATATCGACGCTGCTTCCGTCCCGCCGGCTGCTCTCTTAGGTGCTGTCGGTCAGGCCAGGTTTGTCATCTGCAGTGACCTGAAAAGATCAATCCGGTCAGCAGAACTGCTAAATCGCAAAGTAGATTTAGTTAACGCGTTGTACAGAGAATGCGAGATGCCCCGTTTTACCGGCGAGCGAATTAAACTCCCGGTAAATATCTGGATGACATCAATGCGGGCGGCACAATGCGTTGGCATCCATGCTAACGCCGAGTCATTGAGCGATTTCCGCTCGCGTACTAAGCAATGTGCCAGTGAATTAAACGCATTAGCAGGGATTCACCGCAGTGTTGTACTCTGTGGTCACGGACTACTCAACAACTTCCTTCACAAGCCACTCCGGAAACTCGGATGGTCAAGTACTACACTGCATGGGTCAGCATCAGGACACTGGAGTTACCGGGTTTATTCTCGCTCAGGCCCTGATGCTTAATGCAATATATGCTTAATGCAATATAGCCTACCGGCCAGGTAAGAAGTCACCTTACGAACGGAACGCCTGACACATGACTATCCCCTCTGCCAGCGATCTTAACGAGCCGGTGACCATCGTACCGTACGATCAGCAGTGGAGCACGCTGTATTCGGATGAACAAAAAAACCTAATGCGGATTCTTGCGGTAAAATTCAGCCAAATAGCACACATTGGCAGTACTTCGGTTGCCGGTATGGCAGCGAAACCAATCATTGATATTATGGCTGGCTTAGCCGACTATTCTCCCGACACATGCCAACACCAGGGACTGATCGACTCCGGATACCGACACATGGGTGACGCGGGTATTGTTGAACGTCAGTACTATATACGACGACAACCTTATGCGATTAATCTGCATGTCGTGCCACCCGATGGTGATCACTGGTACAACAACATAGCTATCAGAAACTATCTACGGGTACATGCTCGGGCCAGATATCAATACAGCAGGTTGAAACAAAAAATCATCAGCAATGGAAACACTTCGCTGCTACCCTACTCCGCTGCAAAAGATTCTTTTATCACCGAACTCAAGCTGGATGCACTGGAGTGGCAATCGAATCTGCAAGCCACCAACAAAGACCTGCCTATATGACTATTGACTCAGTTATTTTTGACCTCGACGGCCTGCTGGTAGACACCGAACGATTCTCCAAACTCGCCTTTCACCAGGCCGAAGAAGCACACGGGCTAAGCGGACATACTGATCTTTTTCTTTCCCTGGTCGGTACCAATGACAGGCAGCATACAGAGCGGCTTGCCAGTGAACTGACAGAGTTTACTGACCCGGTCGCTTTTCGAAAAACCTGGGTAGAAGCTTATCTGCAAATGGTCAACGAAGCCCCTGTTCCCTTGCTGCCCGGTGTTAGTGAAACACTGGAATGGCTCAAACAAGAAAGAATCAAGACAGCGGTAGCTACATCATCTACAAGTGACGCTGCAAAGAAGAAGCTCACAGAAACGGATATTCATCATTACTTCGATTCGGTCACCTGCGGCGATCATGTGTCGCGTAGTAAACCGTACCCGGATATTTATATTCGTGCCGGCGAAACGATCAGCGCAGATATGTCACGTTCAATCGGACTTGAAGACTCTGCCAACGGTGTTAAGTCTGCCCATGCTGCAGGCCTGAATGTTATTCAAGTGCCAAATGTCGTTGAACCCTCAAATGAAATATTGGCCCTCGGTATCGATGTTTGCACCTCAATGCACGATGTTCTTGACATGCTTCGGGCTGGGGAGCCCGTAAAAAGCCGCCTATCCAAGTCCTGATGCGAAGTAAATTCGCCGCAGTTAACTACGATTGTATGCGTGACAGGACATCCTGCACCGAAGTGACTTCGGCCACATTGGTCATCGCATAGTCAATTGATGCGCGGTGCCAGTCTGCGCTCATGGTAGAACACGCGTCTTCCGGTAATATGAACACCACTCCGCTGCAACCGGCATTAAGACAGCGGGGGGTGTTTCATGCTAAGAAAATCTGTCGTATCACTATTTATTACTTTACGCTTTTCAATGTTTTCATCAATGTCCCTGGCAGACGGCCATATGAAGTTACCGAAACTGGTACCACAGCCCAGTCCCCAGCAGGTTGTTGACGAGCATCTTGAAGCACTAAACGTTTGTGACTGGGATCGTCTGATGGCCCAGTATCCACCCGAGGTATTGATTATCATTGCAGATGGCGCATCGTTTCGTGGTCGCGAAGCAGTTGGCGAATTGTTTGCCGGGTTCTGCAAACCCGTTGAGGAAGGTGGGCTTAACGGCCTTACTTTTACAACGTTGGAAACTTTTACGGTGGACGGCACACTGAACGTAATCTGGGAGGCCGATGCAGACTTCCTCTCCGAACCTTATAAGGGCGCTGACGCATACGTCACAAAAGACGGGTTTATGTACGCGCAGGTGACGACTTTCGATGGTTCAAAATTAAAAATGAAGTGAGTAAGTTCCGGATCTGGCAGACGACTGACATTTGTCGTCTGCTGTCTCCTTTTTTGCTACGCGGCAAACGATACAGCTAGTTAGTTATAAAATTCTGCTGAAAAAGCAAACCTGCTTTGTTCGTAACGCGCCTCAAGCAAAGGCTTGAGCTTTGCTAAACTTTTCAGATGAGGCAGCATGGACTGTATATTTTTAAGATCAGTCTCTATATCCTGCTTAATTGTTAACAGCGCTTTGCTCTGTTGCTTTTCGCTTTTCCCGACCATATGATCACTGACCCACTGGTGCGTGGGTGATTGAAAGATCAGCTCTTTGTATTGCAGATCGAGGTTTTCAATCTGGTGCAACAGTAGTTCGATCATCGGCTTTAGCGCAGGCGCTTCAAACTCCAGCGCATCTGCAGACACGTGCTCACTATATAGTTTAAATATGGTGGCAATATCACCCGATTTTCTTGCCTGCAGTAAAACTTTCATCAGGGCCTGTTTTTCTTCACGGGCGACCGGATCGGGTTCGTGATCCGGGTGTAGTGCTTTTGCCGCACGACGAAACAGTTTATTCAGAATGGTTTTATCAAAGTAGGCGCGTGACTCGTGATTGCGTCGCGACTCGTGCTGATCGGAATCTGTTACATCATCCTCCCGATAATAACGTGAGTCGTCTTTGGCAGGTTCTTCTTCAAAAAATTCGTCAAAAAAGTCTGAGTCGAATTCATCCGGCTCATCGAGATCTTCAGCATCCAGATCATTTATTGTGGCGGCGAACTCTTCGATACTCATATTGAGTTCGTTTTCTATTATCGATTTTTCAGCGTCGGTGAATTGAGACATTTTTGCTTCAAGGAATTGCGCCGAGAGCGCATGTAATTCTTCTGCGCCATACATTTCAAGCATGGAAAAATTTTGCGTTATCCAGTCGCTTAATTCAGCACGCTGCCACTTGGCCAGAGATTTCTTCTTTAGGTGGCCGATGAGCTTTTCGGTTTGCTGGAATAACGCCTTATGATACGCCACCCGGTTTTCATTAAGCTCTGTCTGGATGTAGGTTCTGGCTTTTTCAAAAATCGTTTCGAAGTCTGTGTTGCGCAGCTGCTTGTTTTCTAATTGTTTCCACAACTTGTGGAATCGCTTTTCCAGTGTTGTCTGTGGGCGGTCCGACGGCTTTTGATCAAGCCGTACCATTTGCGCATTGTCAGGCGCAACTGCACTTGTCCTGGTTTTGGGCCTGTGCTGTTTTGGCGGTGTTTCAAATTCGATTTCAAATTGCACGTGATTTAACCTTTGGAGCCCGGTTAAGCGATAGATGTGGTTCTAAATCCATCATAACAGCTTATCAGCACAAATCCGAAACTGATAAAAATCAAACACTTAAATTGAATTTCACAAAACCGGAAATTATACTGTATTCTTATACAGTATCATGACGACCTCTTATTCTGAACTGCACTGCATTTCCAACTTTACATTCCTGCGCGGGGCTTCGCGCCCGGAAGAACTGATAGAAACGGCGGCTTCGCTGGGCTACGAGGCCATTGCCATTACCGACGAATGTTCTATGGCAGGCATTGTACGCGCCCACACTCAGGCCAGAAAATACCAGAGCGATGGCCAAAACAACAAGCAGACGGGTAAGCAGCTCAAACTGATCATCGGTACCGAGTTACTGCTGGAGCACGGTTTTAAACTCATTTTGCTGGCACGTGATCATCGGGGCTACACCAGCCTGTGCAGCCTCATTACTGACGCACGGCGCAACGCCCCGAAAGGCGAATACCTGCTTAACCGGGAACGAATCGAACGCCTCGAATCCGATCATTGCATTGCCATTCTGTCTGCACCACGGGTCATTGCTGAAGACAGCTGCGATGATATTCTGGCATGGTTCAGATCAAATTTTGAGCACGCCTGGCTGGCACTGACCCTGCTGCACGAACGCACCGACGACGCGCAATTGCAACGAGTGTACGACATGGGCCAGCGTCACCAGCTGCCTGTCGTCGCCTGTGGCGATGTGCACATGCATTGCCGGATGCGCCGCGCTCTGCAGGACGTTGTTACCTGCATCAGAGAAAACTGCACACTTAATAATGCCGGGCGAAAGCTCTATGCCAATGGTGAGCGCCACCTGCGAAGCATAGAAACACTGGCCTCGCTGTATCCGGGGCAGGCATTGCAGGAAAGCAGCAACATTGCAGCACTTTGCCACTTTAGCCTTGCTGAACTGCACTATGAATATCCGCACGAGCTGGTGCCGGCCAAAAAGAAACCCATCGACTATCTGCGCCAGCTGACTTATCACGGTATGGCACAACGCTGGCCGGATGGTGCCAGTGAGTCAGTGCATCAACAGATTGAAAAAGAGCTCGAGCTCATCGAAGCGCTCAACTACGAACACTACTTTCTTACTGTTCAGGACATCGTACGCTTCGCCCGTGAAAACGGCATTTTGTGTCAGGGCCGTGGCTCTGCCGCCAATTCTGCGGTGTGCTTCTGCCTGATGATCACCGAAGTCGATCCCATGCGCATGAGTATGCTGTTTGAGCGTTTCATTTCAAAAGAGCGCAACGAACCACCGGATATCGATGTCGACTTCGAGCACGAGCGCCGCGAAGAAGTCATTCAGTACATCTATAGCAAGTACGGCCGCCATCGCACCGCACTGGCAGCCACGGTGATCAGTTACCGGCGCCGCAGTGCCATACGTGATGTCGGCAAAGTGCTCGGCCTGCAGGAAGATCAGATCGATGCACTGTCCAAGTCCATGGCCTGGTGGGATGGTACTGATGTCATGCCGGAGCGACTCGCCGAAATGGGCTTCTCTGCTGACAGCCCGTTAATGAAACGCTTTACCTGGTTGCTGGAGCAGATCATGGGCTTTCCCCGGCATTTGTCACAACACGTAGGCGGCTTTGTCATTTCACACCAGCCGCTTTCGTCACTGGTGCCGGTTGAAAATGCCTCTATGCCTGACCGCACAGTGATTCAATGGGATAAAGACGATCTCGAAGAACTCGGACTATTAAAAGTCGATGTGTTAGCACTGGGTATGTTAACGGCGATCAGAAAGTGCTTTGCGTTACTTGAGAAACATCGCGGCGTGCAATACAACATGGCCACCGTGCCTGCAGAAGATCACCGCACCTACGAAATGATTCAAAACGCTGACACCATTGGTGTCTTCCAGATAGAGTCACGTGCGCAGATGTCCATGCTGCCACGGCTCCGGCCAAAAAACTTCTACGATCTGGTGATCGAAGTGGCTATTGTACGGCCGGGCCCGATTCAGGGCGGCATGGTTAACCCGTACCTGAAACGTCGTCAGGGACTGGAACCGGTTACCTACCCCAACGCCGCTTTGAAAAAGGTATTAAAACGCACGCTCGGGGTACCGGTGTTTCAGGAGCAGGTCATGGAGCTTGCCATGGTGGCCGCAGGCTTCAGCCCGGGTGAGGCCGATGAATTACGACGCTCGATGGCAGCCTGGCGCAGAGTCGGTACCGTAGAACGGTTTCGTCAGCGGCTAATGCAGGGTATGGAAGACAACGGCTACGACGACACCTTCGCCGATGCAGTGTTCCGACAAATACGCGGCTTTGGCGAATACGGCTTTCCTGAGTCACACGCCGCCAGCTTTGCACTGCTGGTCTATGTGTCGGCCTGGCTCAAATGCCACGAACCGGCGGCGTTCTGTTGCGCCATCATGAATAGCCTGCCAATGGGCTTCTATGCACCGTCAGATCTTGTCGCCGATGCCAGACGCCATGGTGTCGAAATCCATGAAATAGATATCAATGAAAGCCTGGCCGATCATCACCTGCAGCCATACAAAAAAGATTTTGCCGTACGGCTCGGTTTCAGGCTGGTAAAAAACCTTTCGCAAAACAGCATAGAGCGTCTGGTGCACGAGCGCGAACAAAGCGGGCCATACACTTCTATTAGTAACCTGCTATCACGCACTCGTCTTAACGTTCGCGATCAACAGGCACTTGCTGCCGCCGGCGCGCTTAAATCAATCAGTGGTAATCGCCACCGGGCGCATTGGGATTTGCTGGGAGTTGAACGCTTACCGGGCATGCTCGAGGACGCCTCGGCAGAAGACATCCCACAACAGTTGCCACTGATCAGCGAAGGTGAAGATATTGTTGCCGACTATCAGAGCGTCGGCTTTACCCTGGGGCGCCACCCGCTGGCGCTGCTGCGCGAGCAACTCAGTAAGCGAAAGATACTCACCACAAAGCAATGGCTGGAAACCCGCGCCGACGGGCAGTTTGCACGTATTGCAGGGCTGGTAAAAGTGCGCCAGCGCCCCGGCAGCGCCAAGGGCGTGATCTTCATGACCACCGAAGACGAAACCGGCCTGGCCAATATTGTTATCTGGCAGAACGTCACAGAGAAATATCGCAAAGCGGTGATCGGCTCGAGGCTGGTGGTTATTTCCGGCACCACCCAGCGCGAAGGGCAAGTCGTACATCTGGTAGCACGATCAGTCGAAGACAACACAGCAATGCTGGGCAGCCTGGCGACACACTCTCGCGACTTTCATTGATTCCCGGAAATCCAGACATTGTCAACCCGTAAATCACAACAAAAAAAGTCACAATTGCATAAAAAAACCCTTGACGAAATTGCCAAAAGCAGAATTTTGACGCAGGTTTTCCACAGTACACTGACTATTGACAACTGCGTCACAACACGAAACACCTGACTTACCCTAAAAAATCATTGCAAATCACGTATGTCTATGTTTTCTAACAAATAATAAGGCTGCTTAAAAAATGACCATTTTGTTATAACTCCTTGATTAGACGCCCTCAAAAACCCTTATTCCGCGACTTATCCACTAAGTTATCCACAGAAATTGTGGATAATGAACAGTGTCATTTTCAGTGATTCACTTTTGTGACAATTTGAGAAGAAACTGATAGTTGCATCTGGTGATTCCGCATTCAGCGCAGTGTCGGTGTACTGTGGTACAACACCAATTTGTTAACGTCCAGAGTTTGTAACAATGACGAAATACGGCAAATCCGCTTTCAGCATGCTGGCAATTGCCTTGCTGGCACTGACCACATCTGGCTGCGCCATTATGAGCAAGGCAGATTGTATTGAGGGAGACTGGCGATCAGCGGGCTACAGCGACGCCACACGCGGACACACATCCTCACGACTGACACCGCGCATCAATGCCTGCGCAAAACACGGACAGTCGGCAAACAAGATCGCTTATCAACTGGGATACAAAGACGGGCTGGCTGACTACTGTACACCGGAGCGCGCATTATACGAGGGGAGCAGAAACGGAGACTACCGGGGTATCTGCCCGGTCGATACAGAAGTCGCTTTTGTACGCCAGTACATCAACGGTTTGCAAATCGCCCGCAATGACGTGACTCAACGTTTTTTCTGGCTTGAGAATGATCTGTTCAGTGCGAGATTTCACCGAACCAGAAGCGATAACGATGAACATGTAAAACGCCTGGAGCGACGCATACACCGGCTCGACAACCGTCTGGATCACCTGCGCAGTACCAGGTTTCAGATCAACAGGAAAATCGCGCTATGGACAGCACGTCTGGAAAACAATTAGCCTCTGTTTCCAGACAGGCACTAACTAAGTGGCTACTGCCGGCAAATGCCGACAGTAGCTAGTTCACTCAAGAGCAGTTAGCCCATTTTCTTGGCAAGCTTTTGCTTGGTCTGACTAACAGACTTGCTGTTTGCTGCCTTAACCTTGTTGTCGATCTTGGTGATTTCTGCAAGATCAGGAATATCCTGAACACGTGCACGCTCAGCACTGAGCATTGCTTCGAGTTCCAGAATACGGGACATCAGCTCCTGACCTGACTTGCGTCTCTCAATAATCAGCAGTTGTTCGAGTTCTTCAATGCGCGCGCGAAGCTCCGCATCGGTAGATTCAAACTCGGTGATGGTGGTCATTAAAGAGGTGATCTCGCGCTCAAAGTCAGCACCGGCAGAAGCGGCCTGATCTTTTTCACGAGTAACCGCTTCCAGCTTGTCACGCAGGCGCTGGTTTTCATCAGCGTTGCCAGCGAGTTGCTTTTGCAGAGATTCGTTGTCTTTAGTCAGTGATTTTACTTCGAGCTTGAGCACGGAGATATCCGCGTTACGGGCACCAAGTTCGTCTTTAAGAGCCGCAATCTGCGCTTGCAGATCTTTGACCTGACCGGCGGAGTCGCTGGCCGAAGCAGCAGCCGCTGCCAGTTCTTTTCTGGTTTGCTCGAGTTGTTTTTCCAGTTGGGCAATCTGGTTTTCGCCACAACCGATAGCTTCGTTCAGGTTGTGAACCAGGGAGCCAATGTCTTTTTCTATTTTTTGCCTTTCACTATTGGTGAGTCGTGCATGCATGTCAGTCGTCTACGTGTTGGTTGATCGAGGGGTAACACCGTCTCTAAAGCAGCTTTGAGGCCGACATAGCAATCGTCGCCATACAATTTTCAGCATCGTGAAACCGGCCTTAAATGACTAGCGTCAGTGTTGAAAAAGTATTTAAATTTATTTGAAAAAGACACTGCAAACCATTGTTACTAATAAAATATTGACACCATAGACGCAGCTTTTAGCGGACTTGTCCGGTCCGGTGTCAGAGATTCGTCAAAACCTGAAAATAGCTGACACTGTGCCCGCAAGTGCTCAATATTCCCGCAACGCATAGCAAACACATTCTGATCGGCTCCAGTGTCAGGAATTAGGTATAATTCGCGGTTCCTCTGACCGGCCATCGGACCGCAGAAAATGCCTGACGTGTTGCCCAACGTGCTTCCAAACGTGCTTTATGACGCTCTGTTTAAAATTCACACAGACAATCCTTCAACCTTCCTGCATCTGGAGGACGGTACGGCGCTTTCTTACAGCGCGTTTATCGGCAACGTAGCGAAGCTGGCAAATACAGTGACCGCACTAGGTGCAAAACCCGGTGACAGAGTACTGGCACAGGTAAATAAATCTGCAGAAGCACTGGCACTGTATGCAGCCTGTGTGCAAAGCGGCAGTATTTTCATCCCGCTGAATACGGCTTACACCAGCAAGGAAGTCGAGTACTTTATTTCAGACGCCCAACCATCAGTCGTTGTCTGCGATCCACAAGTGTTTGACAGTATCAGTGCGCTGACAGACGCAGCTGTAGTGACACTGGGTACCGATGGTGACGGATCACTTATTCAGGCCGCACAGGGCCATAGCAGCACTTATAACACGGTCCCGCGAGAAGCAACGGATATCGCAGCAATTCTATATACCTCCGGTACCACCGGTCGCTCCAAAGGGGCAATGCTGACACACAGCAATTTGCTGTCAAACGCTCAAACTCTGGTCGACTACTGGCAATACAGCAGCGATGACAAACTCCTGCATGCACTGCCTATCTATCACACCCACGGACTATTCGTCGCCACTAACACCATCATGCTGTGCGGTGCATCGATGATATTTTTACCAAAGTTCAACGTCGACGACATGATCGCACATCTGCCAAATGCCACCAGCATGATGGGTGTGCCAACGTTCTACACAAGGCTACTTTCTGATGCGCGTATGACTCACGATCTGGTCGCACACATGCGCTTGTTTATATCCGGCAGCGCCCCGTTGCTTGCCGAAACCCACGAGGAATTCGAGCACCGCACCGGACAGCGCATCCTCGAACGCTACGGCATGACAGAAACCAACATGAATACCTCTAATCCCTACGATGGCGCTCGCAAAGCCGGCACCGTGGGGTTCGCGCTGCCCGGTGTCGACATTAAAATATGTGACCCGGAAACCGGCAAAGAGCTCAGTGAAGGCGAGATCGGCATGCTCGAGGTTCGTGGTCCGAATGTGTTTTCAGGCTATTGGCAAATGCCGGAAAAAACCGCTGAAGAACTACGTGCCAACGGGTTCTTTATTACCGGTGATCTCGCGATAAAAAGTGCAGATGGTTACATCAGTATTGTTGGCCGCGACAAAGACCTGATTATTTCCGGTGGATTTAATATCTACCCAAAAGAAATCGAACTGTTGCTTGACGATTCTGATGGTGTGCTCGAATCTGCTGTAGTGTCCGCACCACATCCGGATTTTGGTGAAGGTGTTGTAGCCATACTGGTTGCCAATCCGGGGAGCAGTATCGATGTGGAAGCGATCAAATCAGCCGTTACAACCGATCTGGCAAAATTTAAACAACCAAAGTCATATGTTGTTGTGCCGGAACTACCACGAAACGCAATGGGTAAAGTCCAGAAAAATATCCTGCGCGAACAGGTAAAGGACACTTTCGCTTCATAACCCTTTACACTGCACTCCGACACCAGTACCCACCACTTTTCACCGGACTCTGATAGTTACTTGATGCCTACATTTTCTCCCGGCCAGCGCTGGATTAGCGACGCCGAAACCGATCTCGGTCTCGGAACCATACTCAAGACTGAAAGTCGGCTTGTCACCGTTGTCTATATGGCCAGCGGAGAAGTACGCAACTACTCCAGCGAAACCGCTCCATTGACCCGTGTGATTTTTGGTGTCGGTGACCGCATAAAAAGTGCAGAAGCCGTTGAAATAATTATTACCGAAGTAGAAGAACTCGACGGGCTCATTATTTATACCGGCACCACTGAAACCGGTGAAGAGACAACATTAATAGAAACCCAGCTCGATAACTTCACGCAGTTCAACCGCCCCTCCGACAAACTGTTAAATGCACAGTTCGACAAAGAACGCCGCTATCATCTGCGCTTGCAAACGCGGCAGATGCAGCAACAACTTTCAGGATCACCAGTCCACGGTTTATGTGGTGCGCGCGTTGACCTGATCCCGCATCAGTTGTTTATTGCCAACGAAGTTGCCAATCGCCCTCACCCGCGTGTTTTGCTGGCTGATGAAGTCGGTCTCGGCAAGACCATTGAAAGCGGACTGATACTCCAGCACCAGTTAACACGGGGTACGATAAACCGTGTTTTGATTCTGGTTCCAGAACCCCTGCTGCATCAATGGCTGGTTGAATTAAGACGCCGTTTTAACCTGCACTTCAGCATAATCGACGACCTGCTGTACGAGGAGTCAATGCAATCTGCCACAGAAGGCAACCCGTTTCTCGACAAACAGCTGGTGCTGGCATCAATGTCATTTTTACTGTCAGACCCTGCTGTGACCGAAAAGGCAATATCGGCAGGCTGGGATACTCTGGTGATAGACGAGGCTCACCACCTCGACCTCGGCACCGAAGAAGATGACACACCCGGTATCTCTACACTCGCCGAGTCTGTGCCGTCTTTATTGTTGCTTACCGCAACGCCGGAACAATCAGGTAATGAAGGGCACTTCGAGCGACTGCAACTGCTCGACCCGCACCGCTTCAACTCACTTGAAAAATTTCGTGAAGAGGAAGCCGGCTATCGCTCCATGGCAGATATTGCCACTGCCCTGAATAACAACACGCCATTAACTGCTGATCAACAGCAACAACTCAAAGAACTGGATATAACCGCCGAAGATCAAGCCGACATTGTCAGTGAACTGATTGACCTGCACGGTACAGGCCGGGTGATGTTTCGCAACACCCGCGGTGCGGTCAGCGGATTCCCCGATCGGGTATTTCATCCATACGCGCTACAGGCGGGTGGTCTCAATGACTGGCTTAATGAAAAACTGTTAGAGCTGACGCCGGCAAAAGTGCTTTTAATCTGCAAAAGCGTCCGCCGGGTAGAATCACTGCGCGAATCGCTTAAAAACCAATTTGGATTACATGCGGCCGTATTTCACGAAGAAATGTCTATCGTTGATCGTGACCGTGCAGCAGAGTACTTTGCCGACGATGAAACCGGCAGCCAGATATTAATCTGTTCAGAGATAGGCAGTGAAGGCAGAAACTTTCAGTTTTTACATCATATGGTGTTACTTGATCTGCCTGAAAATGCTGACTTGCTGGAACAGCGTATCGGCCGGCTCGACCGGATTGGTCAAACACATACCGTCAATGTGCATGTTCCGTATGAAGCCGGATCAACCGATGATTTTCTGCAACACTGGTATCATGATGGTCTAAACGCTTTTGAACACACTTGTCAGGTTGGTGAAATTGTTCGAAAGCAACTTGCTGAAGCGTTCGACACCTTGTTGAGTGCAGCAACGCGAGATCCATCTGCTGTCAACAGTCTGATTGATCAGGCCGCCATCATGGCTGCCAAAGAGGCTGAAAAAATAGAACAAGGGCGCGACAGATTACTGGAGCTGAGTTCACACAGAGAAGAAATCTCAAGTCCAATCATTGAAGAGATAGTCGACTATGACAGCGACACCACACTACGTAAGTACATTGATCAGGCATTCGATAACCTGGGGATTGATATAGAAGATCAGTCTGCACATACCTATATCGTGACGGCTGGTGAACATATGGCCGTCAGCGAATTACCCGGCCTGCCCGATGAGGGCCTGACAATGACTTTCAGACGCCACATCGCACTTGCGCGTGAAGAAGTACAGTTCTTTTCGTGGGAACACCCGCTGGTACAGACCACCATGGACCAAATCATTTCCGGCGGGTTCGGACAAGTACTGGTTGGAGCAATGCAGGATGAAACGCTGAAAAAAGGCAGTGTGCTACTGGAAGCGCACTACGTGTTCGATTGCCCGGCCCCGAAAGCTCTGGCAGTGGAGCAATACTTCGGTGATGACTTACTGCGGGTTGTCTTAACCGAAGACTGTGAAGATGTTACACCACAGTTCACGCACGAGTTGTTAAACGAAGCATTCCGTTCAATCAAAAAACCGCTCGCCAAACAAGTTGTCACCGTCAAACGCCCCGCACTGCAGCAACAACTGGTTCGCGCCGAAGAAGTGGCCAGCAATGCGGTGGAAGCAATTAAGCAGCAGGCACTGACCAACGCCGAAAACAAAATTGGCGGGCAATTGCAGCGACTGACTAATCTTGCACAGCGCAATCAATCGGTGCGTGAAGATGAAATTCAGGCATTAAAAGACAAACAAAACGATACCATCCGGGCACTGACGCAGCTTCGCTGTGTGCTCGATGCGGTGCGTGTCTTTGGCATTGCCTAAATACCCAAAGAGTTAATACTATCCGGTAACGTGACCATGAAAATTGTATCTTTTAACGTCAACAGCCTGCGACTGCGCTTCCACCAGCTTGAAGCACTGATAGAAAAACACGCACCGGACATTATCGGTCTTCAGGAAACCAAGGTTCCAGATGCAGAGTTTCCCATTGAAGAAATATGCAACATGGGTTACCACGTAGAGTTTCACGGACAGAAAACACACTACGGCGTGGCAATGATGTCCCGGTATCCGTTTAAGTCTGTGATCAAGGGATTTCCGGATGACACAGATGACGCACAGCGAAGACTGATTGGTGGCGTTTTTGAAACCAAAGAAGGCAAACCGCTTACCGTATTTAACGGTTACTTCCCAAATGGTGAAAAGCGTGACCACCCGGTAAAGTTTCCTGGTAAGGAAAAATTCTACGCCGACCTGATCAGTTATCTGAATTCGGATTACAACAATAGTGACCCTATTGCGATCATTGGCGACTTTAACATCGCGCCCGTCGATGAAGATATCGGTATCAGTGACTCACGACGAAAAACGTGGCTGAAGCAGGGACACGTCAGCTTCCTGCCGGAAGAACGCGAGTGGTTTGCAGAGCTCAGTCAATTTGGACTCGACGATACCTACCGGATCAAATATCCGGACTCAACCGATTACCTGAGCTGGTTTGACTATCGCACACGTGGTTTTGAACGCAGCCCGAAAAGCGGTTTAAGAATCGACCACATTCTTACCACAAAGCCCCTGACCAACACATTGACTGACAGCGGTATGGACTACGATATTCGAGGAATGGAAAAACCTTCTGATCACGCTCCGGTCTGGAGCGAGTTTGACTATTAGAATTTAGTGTAAACCAGGTTTACGAGACAACAGAAAGCTTACTTCTTGTCTTTTTTCTTTTCGTCGTCACCGTCAGGGATTAACGCACCGGCGGTGGCCGTAACACCTTTTGCGGCGACTTTGCCTACACCAACTGCGGTGCTGGCAGCGGCATCAACCAATGCAACGGCAGTGCAGCCTGACGTCATCGACACAATAAGTGCTAAAGCAAAAAATAATCTAAGCATCTTTTTTCCAAATAAATTTGCGCAATAACGCAGTTGAACGACCACGATGCCTTTATCTTGAGCCACGTATCTTGAGTAAGGCCAGCGAAACTGGCACAGTCAAACTGTTGATAAACCTGGCAGCAATACTATGACAACAAGTGAAACGTTACTTCATCCTGATGTGTTCGCTATATTAGCCAATAAACACATCGAACACGAAGCACTAGCGTGTGATCCAGCACTGGCCGATACTGCAGAATTCTGTCGGGAGTATGGCTACGCGCCAGAACAATCGGCCAATGCTTTAGTCGTTGGATCTACCAAGGGTGAACCCGTGTTTGCCTGTTGCGTTGTGCTTGCTAATTGCAGGCTGGACGTCAACAAGGTAGTCAGAAAAAAACTCGGGGCACGGCGCGTGTCATTTGCCAACCCGGATGTTACTAAAGAGCTGACTGGTATGGAGCTTGGCGGGGTAACCCCGATCGGCTTACCGGAGTCACTGCCGCTTTGGATCGACAGCCGCGTAATGCAATGTGAAAAGATTATTCTAGGAGGCGGTAACCGCTCGTCAAAGCTGTTGTTGCCACCGGAGGGGTTGTTAAAACTGCCAAATTCAGAGGTAGTTGACGGGCTCGCAAATTTGATCCCGACGGATTAAATCATCCTTCGTCAGAAATGTACTGGTAGTCATTACTGGCGACTGCGCTTATCAGCGTAAAAGAAAAGATATCAACACTGGGTCGCCATTTAACAATGGCCGAGTTTGCACCTGTGGATATCATTGCTGACTGCCGTATAGTTTCTGTTGGCGTCTGGTCTCCGCAAACTCTTCTCTTCACGTAGGTTTTAAGCCACTGTGGTGCTTCTCCGGACTGCAGTAGTTCCATGAACATATCCTGCAGGGAGAATTCGTCTGCTTTGTAGCCATGGCAATCGTAGAACGCCAAACCGAAAAGTTCGTACTCGGTAGTCTGGAATTTCGCCGCTACAAAATTCAATTCTTCGATATCACGGCTGACGCCTTGTTCTATCAAAAGCCTGCTCTCGCTCGATCTGTGATTCGCAATTCGGACAATGTGAGCAAAACGCATGCTCAAGTATCCTCCACTACCTCACTCAGATCGGCGTCGCTCATCGTTTCTTGATCGCATAGCCAGTTTCAGCGTTGGCAAAACCGGTTTCTACCTGCACAGTATTGTGATGCATACCGCGTTTTCAAACCTGAGGACACTACAGCAAAATGCAATCACAGGTGACAGCCGACGATTTTGTCAGCACTGAAACACCCGTTGTTGCAAAATCAATAACAACCATTCTGTCAAAGCCGTGGCGGCCTAATCGGACAGATCAGCACCCGCCAGACAATCGATAATCGGACAGTCAGGCAGATCGTTACCCGAACACCCTTCAGTGAGCACCGACAGACTTTCTTTTAGTGATTCGAGCTCTTTGATTTTCAAACTGATCGCCTCGATTTTGTCTGTTGCAATCGCTTTGACATCAGCGCTGGCGCGACGTTTATCCTCATACAATGACAACAACTGTCGGCACTCGACAATGGTAAAACCAAGCGCACGGGCTCGCTGCAAGAACTTGAGCTTGTTCACCTGTAGCCTGGAATAGACTCTGTAACCATTTTCATTGCGTTTTGGAGTCACCAGCCCGATATCTTCGTAATAGCGGATGGTTTTCGCGGTAAGCCCTGACGCGTGCGCTGCTATCCCGATGTTTACATCAATGTCACTCAATGCTCTCTCCTGGTGAAGGGTGTCTGACAAGGCACAGACTGCACCCACACCGCCAAATACTTTCACTCTGTTTATATTGCTTCCAGTAACCGGAAGGTCAAGGGCAGAGATTCATACGCCGACAAACGACAGTCTATTCGAGTGGGAAAAACACGCTGTCACTGTAAACACCGCTCAGCGTATTCACATCAACAATGAGTTCTGCCAACTGGTAATAGACCGGCCGTGCCAACAATGCAGCGAGATTTTCGCGAACGATACAATAGGGCTTTGATTCGTTGGCATCATGCTCAACCCAAAGCCTGTTTTCAGATCCGGCGGTGAAGCGGTTGCCTGTGTTATCAGTAAAACTCAACCTCTGATCTGCGCCGCTGCCGGTGACTTCCATCAATTGCACGACAAACGGCACATCTTCGACATCGACACGCAGTTTCTCCTGCGGCGTGACCAGAAAATAGTCGTCACCGTCTAGCCGCAGGATGGTTGAGAAAAGTGCGACCATGCGCGCGCGCTCGATCTCGCTTCCGCGATAATGCCAACGGCCTGCAGAATCTATCCTGATATCGCTTTCTCTTATGGTTTCAGGATGCCAGTTAGCCACCGGTGGCAAGTCCCGATCTGCATACTGCCTGACCAATGCATCGAGGCTGTCATTCTGTAAATCAATCATAATTGTGGCACCCCGGAAGTTGCGTTGTTGCAACCCCTGATATTAACTTGTCGTACATGCACGCGCTGTATACTTTCAGCGACAGATTACCCGGTGACAATTCACTCTGAGACGGGCAACACATGAACAACGAACTTATCGATTTTTCGGTTCAGAACCAGATCGCGCGAATCACTATCAAACGTGGCACGGTTTTCAACGCGTTAAACCTGCAGGCAATGCGCGAATTGATGGATATTGCCAACCATTGCGGCAGCGATCCGGAAATTCGTGCTGCCATTCTTACCGGAGAAGGCGACAAAGCATTCTGTGCCGGGGGCGATGTTGCTGATTTTGAATCCAACGCCGAGCGCGTCACCGTGCTGCTAAAGGAAATGACAACCTGCATGCATACCGCCGTTTCCAGGTTTGCACGCATGAATGCACCACTGATCGCACGTGTGAACGGTGTTGCCGCCGGTGCCGGCCTCAGCCTGGCAGCCTGTAGTGATCTGGCCATCTGTACCACCAAGAGCAAATTTACCAGCGCCTACACTGCTATCGGCCTGACACCAGACGGCAGCTCAACGTACTTTCTTTCACGGCTGATCGGCACGCGACGGGCAATGGAACTGTACCTGACCAACCGTACATTAACTGCCGCAGAAGCGCTGGACTGGGGGCTGGTCAATCAGGTTGTAGAACCACAAGATCTCGATACCACTGTCGATGAGCTTGCCGAACAACTGGCCAATGGACCGACACGGGCACATGGCGGCATTAAGAAGCTCCTGCAAATGTCACTGAATGACACACTGGAATCACAAATGGAACGCGAGACCCGCTGCATTGTTGACATGAGCACCACCGCAGATGGCATTGAAGGTGTTAAAGCATTCACGGAGAAACGAAAACCGACATTTACCGGCAAGTGATCGACACATTTAAAAAAACCCTAAAAGCTACTCTTGCAGCCGTATTGACAGGTTCGATTGCTACCAGTGTAGCGGCGGGCGTGACCACGGAAGAGCGGTTTACCTATTACGATGTCAGTGGCAATACAGCGACTGAGCTCAGGCGATCAATCAATAACTACAAGAAACATATTACTAACCGCTTTGACGCCGTCACGAAGTGGAAAATCACCTGGCACTTCGGTTTCAAACCACGGCAGAAAAAATGCAAAATCACCGAAGTCATTATTGATGCAACAATAGACTACGTGTTGCCAAGATGGCCTGAATCATCAGAACACCCCGATCAAAATCTGGTGGCACAGTGGCAGCGATATAGCAGTCAGCTACTCGCACATGAGAAACATCATGGCGCGTTTGTCAAAGCAGCAACGCTTGAAGTAGAAAGAAGAATACTGACCGCAGATGACACCACATACGCACCACCAGACTGCAAAAAACTACAAGAACTTGCCAATGAGCGCGCACAAGCCGTGATCACTAAATTGGAAAAACGGCATCAGGTATTCGATATAGAAACCAATCATGGTCGCAACACCGGTGCATCTTTTCCGTAAGCCTGACGGCTTCTTATTTCAAATACTTTTCTTTCAGATCAAGTATCAGATACTCAAGATCGTCAGCTTCATCTTTTTCAACATCGTTATTGGCTGAGTGAGATGGTGGTTGATTAGCCGATTTAGCTGAGGCTGATTTTTTCGCAGATCTGAACTCCATCGGATCACCGCTGGCATCTACGCCATACAAGCGTGCACCACACTCGAGTAACATGATCGAACCACCCAGCACACCCTGCCGAATGTCCTCTGCGTCGTCAGCGTTTACTGCACCCACTCGAAAGAGGTCATCAAGTGCCAGCAGAAACGGATTGTTGTCGGCGATCTCTTCCACCGAGTAGTCTTCGGTTTGCATGCTGTTGCTTGCCAGATCATTGGCTGCCCGCACGATTCTGCGCGTCGCCGTAGCTGGCTCAGCGTCACCGTTAAACACGACGGTACGTCCCCAGCTGCCACCCAGGCGCATCACTTTAAGGTTATTCTCGTCGGTACCGGCCAACCGCGCACAAGCGCGATAAATCAGATCAACGCCATCGATCAGTCTGGAAATTCTGTCAGGATCACTGGCGCGGTCTGTAGCATCGACAATGCGAATTTTTATATCCCCGGCAGTGTCTCTGATATCTACCGGATCTGCCTGATCCTGCACCAGAGTTCCGATATGCGACAGGAAAGACTGACCTTGCAACACCAGCTTTAGACACCTCAATCGCTTACGACGTTTCTCACTGACACTCCCGGTATCGAGATCAAACCAGAAACTTGGAGACTGCAGGTCCGACAACCCCGCATGCGATGCGACCACAGACTCAGATTCGGAATAGCCGGCAGCCATATCGAGATAGCGAGAAGAAGATTGGGACAACTCGGTGAAAAGGGCAGCATTTTCCTCCACCCCCTCGCCAGACAGGCAGGCTTGCAGCGCTGGCACCAGCGCACTGCGCTGTAACACCTGCAAAACCCCCTGGGAACAAGCAAACAGTTGCTCTGAATTCACCGAACTTCCGGAAAACTAAAACGACAGCGTATGACAATATCATGCCACCGCTCAGGCGAGGAGCAGGTTGTGTACACTACGGAATCGTGATGAGAGGATTCAGCGCAAACAGAAGGTTGGCGTTAGGGGTAGATTTTGCTTGGTCGGTAAAACAAATCTGTCGATGTGCATCGCAGATCAAATCAGCCGGCAACAACCTGTGTTTGTCGCATCACTTGTCGTACCAGGTACCAGGTACCAGGTACCAGGTAGCAAGCGCAGGCGCAGCTACCAGCGCAATCTGGCCAAAAAGCCCGGTCAGTATAGGAGCAGTGCCGTGCAACCGTCTGTGCGCCCTGTGGCCGCTTACTGTAGATGTGGGAGCAAAACAGCGCAGAGCATTCTGGCGGAGCTACAGTTAGTCCGCGGTCGTCGCCTAGGCGTTATCGTCCTCAAGCTTATCCTGTGGGTCGACGTCCCACAATCTTGGACGCGGACACGCAGTAATGCTACCAAGAGAATCTGACATGTCGTCAAGCCATTGAGCCGCTGCGCGGATACGGTTTGCTGCCTCTCTATCAGGTGAATCACAGAGTTCCAGCAGTGATTTGCAGCCGCGCAGGAGACACCCGTTGTTGAGCATGTGGATAATGTTTCCACGCTCGGTGTGGGAGAGGTACAAATGTGATGCTAAATTCTTGAAGCTTTCTTCGGAACCCGCCACTAGGTCAAAGTGGAGCTTATCCACCTCAGAGAAGCCAGTTTTACCGTTATCAGGGGTATGCTTATGCCGTATGCCGTGCTTAGCAAGCAGCTCTTCGCCGATAGCCACAGCAATAATGACAGGGGTGTTTTTCATGCCTTCAGTACGCGATGCACGCACGGCCATAGCGGACAGTAGAAAGTCCTGAAAATCGTGACAACGATTGACACTAACCTCGAAATCACCATTTTCATTTTTGGCGGGCTCAAATCCTTTGTATAGCACGTCCGCTTTTGGGCCAGTCCTGATCCATGCATTGACACTGCTCTTGTCATTGATAGATCGGCAAAGAATCATGCGTTAGCCCAAGGATAAAGCGTAATCGCGGATTTCCTCACTGTGGTCTTGTTCCAACAGCTTCAATAACTCTGGAAATACCGACAAAGCATCTCGTGCTGCTAATTCGTCTAGTAAATACTCCTTCACCTCAACAGAGTAGTTCTGCACGATATCGACCAAAGTCTGTGATTTTATTTTTCCGCCATGATCGGGAGTCTCGAAAATGCTATCGATGTAGCTGATGACGTCAGCACCGAAATCTCCCTTTGCAACAAAATGCCAAGCAGTCCAAGCGTCTTCCATTTCACTAACAATTGACCCGACCATCATCCTTGCCGATCCGGTTCCTAGCGCTGTAGCAGCTTTGACAAGTTCCACAGCTGGAACGTGCCGTCTCAAGTAGCCAATCTGTTGAACCTGGTCTGAGGGTTTACTGTCCAAAATATCTCGAATTAATTGAACTGGGTGTTCACTAGCCGGTACTAATATCCTCGGAATGCTCGAGATCGTGCATCCCGCTTGCACCCACAGAGCAGTTTTGTTCGGAGCCGGGTAGCTTGACTTGGGCCAGTAACCCGCTTTGCCATCTAATGTGGCAGCACAAACGCTCAATAGTTACTCCCCGAAAATCTTCTGAACAATACGGCCCGCTGAATCGGATGCCAGTACACTTAAATTATCGGCATCCGCAATAATGTTTTTGATTGACTCACCTGCGCTCAAAGGAAATGCAAATGTGTGACGGGTGTGCAGGTGCGTTGGGTGTTTGCAGGTCCAAAAAAGCACATTCATCACCGGGTTACCAGACTCCGTCCAGTGCAAGTGAAAATTAGCTGTATCGGCGGCGTTTTCGACTAATCCGTCAGCAAATAATTTTGCGACTAAGTCCTTGGAGTGCCAAGAGTCATTCGCCCATTTTGAGAAAACAACCAAGCTGGCTTCGTGTATCGGTGTATGGGCTAAAAGTTCAGAAAACACTTTGTCTGCGACCGAGATTGCCTCCTGAAGTTGATCTTCAGACGAAAACCCGGCGACCCACGACTCAAAATCACAATTGATGCTGAGATTACCGAGTGTAGTAAACGAGTGAGCTGGGGTTGATGAGCCTTTTGCTTCCAGTTCCGCGAAGTGCTTCGAATACCATTTCGAAGTAAGAATAGAGGGGTTAAGGTTTCCCTCAATTCGCAGTTCATAATGTTGAGAGGCTGTGGGTAAACTCAAGATTGCGTCCGAGAAATTCTGAATATAGTGTCAGTGCAGTCACGATACGGACCACAGTATAGGAAGGTTGGGACTTTCTCCAGTGATACAATGCCTCCCGGCAGTCTCGTAAGCATACCTTCTAAGAAACAGTAACCAACATTGCACGCTAGGTTACCGCTGTCTCTCAAAGGCTGATGTCTGCTGATACATCCACTGGACTATGACAGGCCCCAGTGCGGTTTTTTCTCTATCTGTTTTTCGAAAAATGCGCCACAATATTGTTCAACAAATTCCCGCAGACCGTAATCCACACTAAATTATTGATTTAATTGGTCGGAACGGCAGGATTCGAACCTGCGACCCTCACACCCCCAGTGTGATGCGCTACCAGACTGCGCCACGCCCCGACATATGCAAATCAACTCTGAACGGTGATTCAGAGAGGTCGAAAGGGTATCACGCTTTGAGGAGTTTTAGCACCTCTTCAAGCTCTACGCGTAGCTGCTTGACGACCTGCTGGGTCTGACCGACGTCTTCCTTGCCACTTTCTCCGGCAAGTTGCAGCCTGGCACCACCGATAGTGTAACCCTGCTGATACAGCAGATCTCGAATGGTGCGAATTAACATGACATCATGACGCTGATAGTAGCGTCGGTTGCCACGTCTTTTTACCGGCTTCAGATCAGGAAATTCCTGTTCCCAGTAACGCAGCACATGCGGCTTAACGTCACACAAGTCACTAACCTCACCAATGGTGAAGTAGCGCTTGTTGGGGATCGCCGGTAATTCGTTATTGTTGCTGGTTTCCAGCATAGGCCTCTACTCGAGCTTTTAATTTCTGACCAGGCCGGAACGTCACTACACGGCGAGCAGTGATGGGGATCTCTTCGCCGGTTTTCGGGTTGCGACCAGGACGTTCACTTTTGCTGCGCAGAATGAAGTTACCGAAGCCGGAAAGCTTCACGTCATCACCCTCTTCAAGAGCGGCTCTGACTTCTTCGAAAAACTGTTCTACGAACTCTTTCGCTTCACGCTTGTTGAGCCCGAGTTCATCAAACAGCATTTCTGCCATTGATGCCTTGGTTAACGCCATGGTTCTAGTTCCTGAGTGCCGCTCCTAACTCAGCGGTTAAACCGTTAAGTATTTGCGACATCGCCGAGTCAATTTCTTCTTCGCTTAGGGTGCTGGAAAAATCCTGTAAAATCAACCCTAAAGCGACGCTTTTTAGACCTTTTGTAATGCCTTCGCCAGTATAAACATCAATGATTTTGACGTCTTTCAACGCCTCTGGCGCGTTTGTCTTTACACATTGCTCAATGGCCATGTAAGAGACAGATTCGTCTACCGTGACTGCCAGGTCCCGACGGACTGTCGGAAACTTGGAAAATTCGGCGAATGCCGGAATCTTCGCTGACTGCAGAGTCGACATTTCTAACTCAAACAATATTGGACTTTGCGACAAATCCAACGTTTTCTGAAGCTTCGGGTGCATTGCTCCAATCCAGCCGACCCAATTTCCATCACACTTGATCCTTGCTGTGATGCCTGGATGCAGCGCAGCATGCTCTGCCTTTTCGAATGTATAGACGCCGGAATCTGCCAGTGCCAGCAGTGCTTCTACATCAGATTTAACATCATAAAAATCAGCTGCCGGGGCAGTTCCGCTCCAGTGCTCCGGAGATCGATGCGCAAAAACCAGACCAGCCAGTACATTTTGTTGTTTTAATTCAGCGCCTTGCGGCACAAACTTCAAACCAGTCTCAAATACTCTGACTTCACTTTGCTGCCGATTTAGATTGCTGGTGAGGACCTCGGAAAGTCCGCACCACAGTGAGGTACGCATGACCCCCATATCCGCCGAGATAGGATTCGCCAGTGGCAGCGCGTTTATTTCCGGGTCAAATAGCTTTTGTGTCTTTTCATCAACAAAGCTGTAACAGACAGCTTCCTGATACCCTCGATTTACCAGCGCCTGCTGAATACGGCTCTTAGGCACAACACTTTCTGCAACCGATGAGATTTCAGGAGTATGAGCCGGATTGGTGCGAGGGATGTTGCTGTAACCATGGACACGTGCAATTTCTTCGATCAGATCTTCTTCAATCGAAATGTCATAGCGATAGCTCGGGGAGCGCGCAACCCAGCCATCTGCGTTTCTGGTGAGCTCAATGCCCAGGCGACTCAGAACATCATTCACGGTGTCGTCAGACACCGCCACACCGAGGAATTTATCCAGCCTTTCACGCCGCAGCGGCACTTCGTTAAAGTCACGATTCAGGTTGTCGTTGCGCACCTCGAATACCGGACCGGCTTGTCCACCGACCATGTCCATGAGGATTTGCGAAGCACGCTCAATAGCCTGCTGTTGCAAACCACTGTCTACACCTCGCTCAAAGCGCTGCGCAGAATCGGTATAAGCATTATAGCGACGAGGCTTGCCGGCAATTCCCAACGGCGTAAACAACGCCGCTTCAAGCAACACATTGTTGGTCTCACTGGTCACACCGGTAGCATCCCCCCCCATAATGCCGGCAATGGCCACTGGCCCTGCATGGTCGGTAATCATCGTTGTGTCGTTGTCCATCTCGAGCTCACGCCCATCGAGCAAGGTGATTTTCTCTCCCTGCTCCGCCAGCCTAACGCGAATACCACTGTTGAGTTTGTCGAGGTCAAACGCATGCATGGGCTGGCCGAATTCCATCATCACATAGTTAGTGACATCAACCGCAGGTGAGATTGACCGGATACCGCAGCGTCGCAACTTTTCAACCAGCCACAATGGCGTGGCAACATTCGGGTTAATCCCTTTAATCACTCTGCCAACATAATTTGCACAGCAACTGTCGGCGGCAATCTCAAGCGGGAAAGTCTCTTCATGTGATATCGCAACCGGAGTGAACTCCGGTGGTTGCATAGCAATGTTATTTCGTGCACTGAGTTCTCTCGCCACACCGCGGATGCTCAAGCAATCACCGCGATTGGGCGTCAGATCAATTTCAATAACCCGATCATCAAGACCCAGGTACTCTTGCAAAACTGTGCCAAGCGGCGCATCAACAGGTAGCTCATGCAACCCGTCAGACTCTTCTGACAACTGCAGCTCGGCAGCCGAACACAACATGCCATTCGACTCAACACCGCGCAGTTTGGTTTTTTTAATTTTGAAGTTGCCCGGCAACCGCGCACCAATACGAGCAAACGGCACACAAATACCTTCACGAGCATTGGGTGCACCGCAGACAACGTTATGTATCTCGCCACTGCCATCGTCTACCTGACAAACTCTGAGGCGATCAGCATCCGGATGCTGTTCAGCACTCGCGATTCGACCGACAACCACACCCTCAAATTCACCACCAGCGGCGGCAATATCATCGACTTCCAGACCAAGTAAGGTTAACTGCTCTGCAAGCTCATCACTGCTTACTGGCGGGTTAACCCACTCACGCACCCACGCTTCACTGAATTTCATCGATTACCCCTCCTAGTTAAACTGGCGCAGGAAGCGCAAATCGTTTTCGAAAAACATACGCAGATCGTTGACCCCGTAGCGCAACATCGCAAGTCGCTCTACACCCAGACCAAAAGCGTAGCCGGTGTATTGTTCAGAGTCTATTCCAACGCTCTTAAACACCTCCGGATGCACCATGCCCGACCCAAGTACCTCCAGCCACTTACCCCCATCGATACGAATATCCACCTCAGTAGAAGGCTCGGTGAACGGAAAGTATGAAGGCCGGAATCGGGTTTCAACATTGTTTTGGTCGAAAAAGCGCTTTAAAAACAGATCGAGGTGACCCATCAGATCAGAGAACGCAATGTCCTGCCCGACCAGCAGCCCTTCAACCTGATGAAACATCGGTGTGTGCGTCATATCGGAGTCACAGCGATACACCCTGCCCGGTGCAATAATGCGGATGGGTGGAGCATTCTCTTCCATGTAGCGAATCTGCACAGACGACGTATGCGTTCTTAATAGTCTCCCATCACCGAAATAAAACGTATCGTGCATGGCCCGCGCCGGGTGGTGCGAGGGAATATTCAACGCTTCAAAGTTGTAGTACTCGCTTTCAACTTCAGGCCCTTCTTCAATAGAGAAGCCAAGGTCTGCAAACAGCGCACTGATTCTGTTGATGGTTCTGGTGACCGGATGCAATCCGCCACCGGGCAATCCACGCCCCGGTAATGTCACATCGACCGATTCACTCTCCAGTCGCTGGTTCAGCAACTCCACCTCAAGTGATTTGAGCCGTGTTTCAAGTGTGCCCTGCAACTCGCGTTTGGCCTCATTGATCCGTTGTCCGGCAGACTTCTTCTCTTCGACCGGCAAGGCAGACAAGCCCTTCAGCAATGCTGTCAGCTTGCCCTTCTTGCCAAGGTATTCAACGCGCACGGCATCCAGAGAGGCGAGGTCTGCTGCACCCTCTACCTGACTGTTGGCCTGTGCCAGTAATTCATCTATCTGCATGCTGATTCCGGATATGCCGAGCTTGTTTTTACACGTGTATTTACGAAGGCTACAAATAAAAACGGGAAAAGACATCAGATGTCTTTTCCCGTTGGCTGGATCTATTGGCTGCGGAGTAGAAACTCCGCAAACAGACGTTATGCCGCCTGTAATCCTGCTTTGGCTTTCTCAGCCAATTGTGCGAATGCAGCTGAATCGTGTACTGCGATGTCAGCCAGATTCTTGCGATCGATTTCAATGCCAGCCTTGTTCAGACCGTCCATAAATCGACTGTAAGACATATCACACTGGCGCGCCGCCGCGTTGATACGTGCAATCCACAGTGCGCGGAACTGACGTTTTCTTTGTCTGCGGTCACGGTAGGCGTATTGACCGGCTTTGGTCACCGCCTGTTTGGCTACACGAAAGACCCGACTACGGGCACCGCGATAGCCTTTGGCTTTTTTCAGTACTTTTTTGTGTCTGGCGTGAGCCTGGACACCGCGTTTTACTCTAGGCATCTCAGCGCTCCCTTAGGCGTACGGCAACATTTGCGTCACGAGGCCTTTGTCGGCTTCGTGCAGCTGGCATTTGTTACGCAGGTGACGCTTGCGCTTGGTGCTTTTCTTGGTGAGGATATGGCGCAGATGGCTTTGCTTGCGCTTGAAGCCGCCCCCGCCCGTCTTTTTAAAGCGCTTTGCAGCGCCGCTGTTGCTCTTCATTTTTGGCACAGTGAACTCCCGTTCAATTTTAATTTGAAAATAATAAGTAATGCCCGGCCGAGTCGGAGTTGTACTGCGGCGCGGGTCATGGTGATTAGTCAGTCAGGCAAAAACAGCCTGCTGAGCTATTTTTAAGTCTTTCTGGGTGCGAGCACCATCACCATTTGTCTGCCTTCAAGTTTTGGAAACTGTTCAACAGCAGCCAGCTCTTCAAGGTCTTTCTCCACACGCTGCAGAAGCTTAAGTCCAAGATCGCGATGTGCCATCTCTCTGCCTCTGAAACGCAGGGTAATTTTGGTTTTGTCTCCGTTTTCCAGAAACTTCACCAGATTGCGTAGTTTAACCTGATAATCCGCCTCTTCGGTACCCGGTCTGAATTTTATTTCTTTAAGCTGAACCTGCTTCTGCTTTTTCTTTGCAGTATGGTTCTTTTTACTCAGCTCAAATTTAAACCGCCCGTAATCCATGATTTTACACACGGGTGGGTCAACGTTGGGTGATATCTCGACAAGGTCAAGGCTGGCTTCTTCAGCGGCCTTAATGGCCTCTTCAATGCCGACAACACCGACCTGTTCTCCGTCCTGACGTATCAGTCTGACTTGCGGGACCTCGATTTCGTGGTTCCGCCTATTCGCTTTTGGTGCAGCTATGGATTAGCCCTCCAGTGGGTTACGACCGCGAGATGTAATTTCGGCTTTCAGTCCTGACAACAGAGTGTCCAGGTCCATGGGGCCTTTTTCAGATGCGTCGCGGGTGCGCACCGAAAATTGTCCAGATTCGATTTCTTTGTCGCCGATGACAAGCATATAAGGTACCCGTCCCAGCGTTGCCTCGCGAATCTTAAGGCCAATCTTCTCGTTTCTCAAGTCACATTGTGCTCTGAGGCCTTGATCCGTCAGGGTTTTTTCGAGTTTTTTGCAAAAATCCTGCTGTTTGTCCGTAATGTTCATGATACGCACCTGATTCGGCGCCAGCCACAAAGGCATTTTTCCTTCATGATCTTCAAGCAAAATCCCGATAAAGCGCTCGAACGAGCCTAGTATAGCTCGGTGCAGCATAACAGGGGTCTGTCTTTCGCCTTTGGCGTCGACATAAGTCGCATCCAGCCGACCTGGCATTGAAAAATCTACCTGAATCGTACCGCATTGCCACACTCGTCCGATGCAATCTTTCAGAGAAAACTCAACCTTGGGACCATAAAATGCCCCCTCGCCAGGCAGTTCTTTCCAATCCAGCCCTTTCGCATCCAGTGCATCTGCCAGCGCTTTTTCGGACTTATCCCAGCTTTCGTCACTGCCAACGCGATTGGCAGGCCGGGTAGATAACCGGTAAATCACTTCAGTAAAACCGAAATCCTCGTAAACTGAGTGCAGGAAATCGATGAAGGTTGAGCATTCTTCCTGGATTTGGTCTTCGCCACAGAAAATATGGCCATCATCCTGCACAAATCCGCGAACGCGCATAATGCCGTGCAGTGCGCCGGAAAGTTCATTGCGATGGCAAGAGCCGAACTCCGCCAGTCTCAGTGGCAACTCACGATAACTGCGCAGCCCCTGATTAAACACCTGAACATGACACGGGCAGTTCATCGGTTTGATTGCATAGGATCGATCTTCCGACTTCACCGCAAACATGTCGTCGCCAAATTTGTCGGCGTGACCGGACTTTTCCCACAGTGACATATCGACTATTTGCGGGGTGCGGATCTCTTTATAGCCCTCTTCCTTCTGGCGCTGCCGCATGTACTGTTCAATTTGCTGATAGATAGTCCAGCCGTCTGCGTGCCAGAACACCATACCCGGTGCTTCTTCCTGCAAATGGAAGAGATCGAGCTGCTTGCCGATTTTGCGATGATCGCGTTTTTCCGCTTCTTCCAATCGATGCAGATACGCCTTTAAATCTTTTTTCGATGCCCACGCTGTGCCGTAGATGCGCTGCAGCATCGCGTTATCAGAGTCACCACGCCAGTAAGCACCGGCAACTTTCATCAATTTGAAGTGCCCGAGATGCCCGGTGTGCGGCACGTGCGGTCCACGGCATAAATCAGTGAAGTCACCCTGCTCGTACAGAGAAAGTACTTCGTCTTCCGGAATATCGCGAATGATCTCGGCTTTATATTCTTCAGACAAATCGGTAAAAAACTTCACTGCATCGTTTCGTGCGATCTCACTGCGAACAATCGGAAACGCTTCTTTGGCAAGTTCTGCCATGCGTTTTTCGATCGCGGTGAGGTCATCGGGTGTAAACGTGCGTTCAAAAGCAAAATCGTAGTAAAAGCCGTCTTCAATCACCGGACCAATCGTGACCTGCACGCCCGGGTACAGTTGCTTGACAGCCTGCGCCATCAAGTGCGCGGTGGAGTGTCTGATTAAATGCAACCCTTCATCGTCACGTGATGTGACGATGGCAAGCGTCGCATCATTGTCGAGTACGGTACTGGCATCAACCAGGGTGTCATTCACTTTGCCGGCAAGCGTTGCTTTGGCGAGGCCGGGACCAATGTCCGCTGCCACATCAGCAATGCTGACTGGTTGTTCGAAGCTTCTTTGACTGCCGTCAGGGAGGGTAATAGTAGGCATGAGGGGTGTAGTCCTTCAGTGGTGACCCATACGCAAGGCCACATGAGTGATCAAAAAATTCGGGTTAATCTGGAGAGCCAAAATCGCGGAGGAAAATCGCGGAGGTATACCTTATCACCGGAGTATAGCCGTGCCCTCAGGTAAACGCCAATCACACAGAGCCGCAAACGCAGTGCACACTGATATTATGCATTACCAGTCCACCATGGGGTTACTTTGACGAATGGAGCAATACCCGGCACCACTCGGCAATCAGCAGTTTGAATGCGAATTTAAGCGCAGCCGTTTTATCACCGGCATCAGCTATGTTGAACACAAAGCCCAGGCAAAAACCGTTATTGCAGAGATCAGGCAGCGATACCCCGATGCCAATCATCACTGCTGGGCGATGGTAGCTGGCGCACCCGATGATCGGTACCAGCAAGACCAAAATGACGACGGTGAACCCAAAGGCACCGCCGGCAAACCTATGCTAAACGTACTGCAGCACTCCGGGCTGGGTAACGTTGTGGTGGTGGTTACCCGTTACTTTGGTGGAATCAAACTCGGTGCCGGTGGGCTGGTGCGCGCATACACCCGTTCCGTTTCAGAACCACTTAAAGAAATCAAAACACAGCTCATTATCAGGAAAGACACCATCCTGGTTAAATTGCCGTACGAGGCTCTGGCAACGTTTGAACACTGGTTGCAATCGACCGGCATCGACGTCTCCGAAAAAGCCTTCACCGATGCCGTCGTCCTGACACTGCAGGTGCCGAAAACCGATTTAGGCGCGTTAACCGAAAAACTGCAGATCAACGGTGGCACACAGATTAATAAACCCACGCCATAATCCACAGAGTCACCGGATCAAAGTCGCTACTGCCTCGGTAATTGAAGTGCCGAACACGGTATACTCCCTAACAGCCCGGGTAGCATGGAAAGCTACTCACCATTGCCGGTAAAACCGGCACACCGCTCAACAAGGAATGCCAACCCTATGGAAGCGCTGGCCTCGTGGCTTTCACACCACGGACTGGAAAAGTACATTGACGTATTCAACGAAAACGATCTTACGCTCGACCTGCTGCCCGACCTTGATCAAAACGACCTTCGAGAGCTGGGCTTATCGCTTGGTCATCGTAAACGATTTTTTAAAGCCATTGGCGACTCACCTGAGGGTCTAGTCGACACCGCGCCAACTTCCGACAGTCCACCACTACCCGAAATCCATTCTGAAAGGCGACTGCTCACCCTGATGTTCTGCGATCTGGTCGACTCGACTGCGATTGGTCGCAACATTGGCGCTGAAAACATGCAGGACCTGCTACGGGATTATCAGGAAATGTGTGTCACGGCAGTCAATCGCTATGGCGGCTATGTAGCCCGATATCTGGGTGACGGCATTCTCGTGTACTTCGGGTACCCGCAGGCGCACGAACAGGATGCCGAGCGAGCCATTCGTGCCGGTCTTCACATTATAGAACAGACCAAAACCCTCGATGCCGATTACCAGGCTCGCTATCAGATAGACATCCGCGTTCGCATTGGTGTCGCCACCGGTCATGTTGTTGTAGGTGACATTATCGGATCCGGCGCATCGACAGAGAATGCTGTGGTTGGCGATGCAGCAAACCTGGCGGCTCGCATTCAAAGTCTTGCACCACTCAACACCGTGACTGTTTCACCAACCACCAGAAAGCTGTGCCAATACGCATTCCAATTCTCTGATCATGGCGCTCATTTGATCAAAGGCATCGCAGAACCGGTGCAAATATGGCGAGTCGCCGGTGAGCAACAACAAACCAGTCGTTTCCGAGCCACACGTCCGGATGGCGCAGCAACACTTATCGGCCGTGATGAAGAACTGCAAGTGTTGATTACACGGTGGCAGTCTGTGCAGCATGCGGAAGGTCATATAGTTGAAGTCAAAGGCGAAGCAGGTATTGGTAAATCACACCTGATCGAGTCCTTTCTGGCCCAAAGCAATATAACCGATGCAAACAGTGTGTTGTTCCAGTGCTCTCCCTACCACACGGGTTCAGTACTACAGCCGGTGTTACAACAATTACAAAATACAGCAAACGTAAGCAACAGCACGCTGTTCACGAATGATGCTCTGACTTTGTTCTTTAATGAAGCTTCGGTACATCAGAATGAAGCGATTCATTACTTTGGACAACAACTCGGACTGCCGGCAATCAATGCTGATCAATTTAAAAACGTACTGCCACAAACTCTAAGGCAACACGCATTCAGCGCCTGGGTAGAAAATCTATTGTCACGCGCTAAAGAAGCAGCAACAGTGATCATCATCGAAGATGCGCACTGGCTTGATGCCACATCGATTGAGCTCTTTACGCAACTGATCAACAGACTGCATGACTACCCGGTATTGCTAATCATCACCGCACGTCCGGAATTTAATACACCGTGGAAAAACCACAGGTGCCTTGCCACACCGATGACCCTAAACCGAATGCAACGAGCGCAGGGTATAGCAATTATCGAAAAAGTCGCAAGCCCGGTTGCTATGCCTACGCACGTAATAGACACAATTTTAGAAAAAACAGATGGCGTGCCGTTGTTTGTTGAAGAGCTTACCAAGTCAATTATTGAATCCGGTGTCATAAACCAGAGTAATCCCGGATCATCGAATGCAGCTTTTCAGATACCGGAAACATTGCACGATCTGTTAATGTCGCGAATAGATCAAAACCCGTCAATCAGGAATATACTGCAAATTGGTGCTGCCATTGGTCGGGACTTTGCGTTTCAGATACTAGCCTCAGTTACTTCACAGGAAGACGCAGAACTCCAAAAAGCCATCGATGCAGTGGTCGAGTCAGAGGTGGTGTTTGAGTCGGGCGTTCTGCCAACATCAGTGTATACGTTTCGCCACGCCCTAATTCAGGATGCGGCTTATCAAAGTCTGCTCAAGAAAAACCGCCGCGTCCTGCATGCAAAAATTGCAGAGACATTGGAAGCTGAAAATCACCACACACCATCCGATGAGCAATTAGCCTATCACTGGAGCAAAGCCGGAAATCACCACAAAGCCGTTGAGTACTGGCACAAGGCAGCGCGCTATGCGACATCGATCTGGGCCAATGGAGAAGCAGTAAAGCGCTACAACAACGCACTTGCTGAACTGTCCGACATTGAAAGCCCTCAACGCAATGAACAACTTGAACTAACCCTGCTGCTTGAGCTCGGCGATGCGCTAAGAGCGGCAAGTGGCAGCAGCGCCTCAGACACAATATCAGCATTTAGTAAAGCCACTAAGCTGTGCGCAAAGTTTAACGACACGGACTTATATGTGCGTGCATCCTACGGTGAATTTACCGCTTACTTTACCTCGGCAAAACTCAAACTGGCACGCAGTGTTGCCGAGGCTCTGCTGTCTCGCGCCAAAGTCGAAGATAACCAAACCGGTATTGTGGCAGGCCATCAGGCAATTGGCATGTGTGATTTTGCAACAGGTAATTTCGCCTCAGCAAAGCAGGAATTTGAACTGGCACTGCAATCTGTCAACGCCATTGATAACAAATTTGATATTCAATTCCCGGTGCTGAGCCAGTGTTATCTTTCATGGACACTGTACCTGACCGGCAACCCACAGGAAGCGCTGGCACTGTCTCAGCGGGCAATAGAAGAGTCCGAAGCCGTATCCACTTACAACCGTGCACTGGCAATGACTAATGCCTGTTATCTGCACCAGTTTGGACGAGACACGGTCGCATTGGCGCAACTCACCAATGAATTAAAAATATACTCGATCGAAAAGGGGTTTCCGGTCTGGCATGCGGTAGCCGAGTTTTTTGATCAATGGCAACAATGTCAGACTGACAAATCCACTGAGGCGCTCGACAAACTCCTGCAGGCACTGGACTTCTGGAGAGCAGATGAGATCGAAATCCCCTACTTTAAGTCGATTGTTGCAGAGACACTGACAGACACACCAAAAAACGCTATCGCAAAGCGCTTGCAACAAGAAGCACAAACGTTAATGGATGACACCGGCGAAGTTTGGTACCGGCACTGGCAAAATCAACAACAGAACACTTGATGTCACAGGCTACCCCGGATTGTTTATGATATCGTTACCACTGACGGGCTTTTACGGATAACACAATCGAGTGCCAGACTTAACTGCACAGCACCAGCACCCGGGTGATGCCCCGCCGGTTGATCTACGTGCAGTTAGACAACAACAAACCAGAAACGCCACCGATGTCATTCTGTTTCTGCTCGGCATGGGGCTTATTCTGTGGCTTGTATACAACGGTGCGACGGCCATGGGCTACACGTGGCAATGGCATCGGGTGCCAAAGTATATTTATCGTGTTATTGATGGTGAGCTAATCTGGGGCACACTGGTGCGCGGTTTAGGCGTCACCATAGAGATCACCCTGTGGGCCACGCTATTCGCCCTGTTGATTGGATTGCTTACGGCACTGCTCAGACTTTCGCGTTCGTACTCCGGGCATCTGGTATCGACCATCTATCTCGAGGTGGTTCGCAATACACCACTGCTGGTACAGATGTATCTTTTTTACTTCATCCTGTCACCAATACTTGGCATTAACCGGTTCTGGACAGGCGTACTATGCCTGGCATTCTTTGAAGCATCATTTATATCCGAAATCATACGGGGTGGCATTCTGTCTGTTCCCAAAGGTCAATGGGAAGGCGCTTCTTCACTGGGCCTTAAACAATGGAAGGTCTACGCGCTGGTAGTGTTGCCGCAGGCTGTACCCATTATGCTGCCACCGCTGACATCAGCCGTGGTTAATCTGTTAAAAAATTCCGCGATTGTTTCGACAATCGCCGTGTTTGATCTAACAAACGAAGGCCGTAACGCCATTGCGGATACCTTCATGAGTTTCGAAATCTGGTTTACTGTTGCAGCCGTCTACCTTACGATGACTATCAGTTTGTCTGCTTTTGCCGCCTGGCTGGAAACGCGTGTGCGGCGTGGACGAATCAAGGAATAGTACATTGACCCATTGCATCGCATCAACGCGCCTTGTAATTCACTGTTCCACTGTACCGTTTTTTTTAAATCTTGAGGAATTACCATGAATATATTCGGGAAATTTATCACCGGGATTGTAGCGACTGCTGTAACAGCAATCGCGCCCGCCATGGCCGCCGAGCCCGCCGTAGATGCTATTCAGAAACGTGGCAGCATGCGCGTTGGAATGTCTACCTTCGTCCCATGGGCAATGCGTGACAAAAAGGGCGAACTGATCGGTTTTGAAATTGATGTAGCAAAGAAGCTCGCCAGTGATATGGAAGTCGATATCGAATTTGTACCCACCGCATGGGACGGTATTATCCCGGCCCTGCTGGCAGGTAAGTTCGATGTCATCATAGGTGGCATGTCAATTACTGAAGAACGCGCCAAAACAGTAGATTTCACTGAGCCTTATGCTCACTCTTCACTGGGTGTCATGGCCAACAAAAAGGTTGCTGAATCTCTTGCCTGGCCTGACGGTTACAACAGCACTGATGTCACCTTTGTATGCCGCCGTGGCGCCACACCCTGCAACTACATACAAACCGAGTTCCCCAAAGCACAACTCAGACAGTTTGATGATCAGGGACAGACACTACAAGAAGTACTTAACGGCAATGCTCACGCAATGATCTCGTCACAGCCACTCCCGGCTCACACAATTTTTGACAACCCTGAGATTGTTTTTTCACCTACCGATGAAAAGATTGATCCAGGTAATGAGGCATTTGCGTTACGCAAAGACGATCCGGACTCACTGGAGTATTTCAGTAACTGGATTATGGAAAACACCAAAAACGGCTTTCTGGACGAGCGTCACCAGTACTGGTTTGGCGGCAGAGACTGGGCAGACCAGATTGCCGAATAAGTCGCCCGAATAGTCTGCGAGGGGCGGGTCGTTTTATGCGACCCGCCGCCTTATCAACCGAAAAATCACTCCTTAAATAAGCAATAAAATCTCACGTGTATCCGGACCCCGACAGAACGCGCCGTGTTGGTTTGATCGACGTTTTAGT
>CALHCI010000029.1 GCA_937931165.1 uncultured Granulosicoccaceae bacterium | reverse complement strand
TGTAGTGTCTTTCATAGTCATCGCGATAGTGACTGATAATGGAGGTTAGGTTCATGATCACACCTGCCATCGAGATTGATCGACAGTTGGTTAAGCATGGTGTCGATGATGGCAGTGGAATTCTGATGTGCTGATTCGGTGAGTTGTGTGTAGATAGCCGTGGTCAGTGGAGATTCATGACCGAGGAGTTTTTGAATGGCATGCAGGTTGAGGCCTTCGGCGATGAGGTGTGTGGCGTAACAGTGTCGAAGACTATGGGTGGTGACGTTCTTATGGATGTTGCATGATTTGGCAACGGCCTTGATGGCGCGCAGAACGGATTGACCGCCCATGGGTAGTTTGGCGCGAGCACGAAGGACATGATTAGCGCCAGCGGGGAAAATTAGCGACGGATGACGATGTGAGGACCAGTACCAGCGTAATGCCTCCAGAGTGCGTTGAGGGAGAATGACGAAGCGGTCTTTTCCGCCCTTGCCCAGGCGTACATGTACAAGCATGTGATCGGCGTCGATATCGCCGATACGCAGATTGAGCGCTTCGGACAAGCGCAGGCCCATGCTGTAGACGGTGAGGATAAAGCACTGGAACCGAGCCTCCCGTGTCGCATTGATCATGTGAGAGATTTCGTCGTAGGAGAGGATGTCAGGGAGTTTCTTTTGCACGGGCGGTTTGACGATATTGACCCAATCCCACTGACGATCAAGGACGTGCTTATAAAAGAACTGAAGTCCGCAGCGATCGGTTTTGACAGTGCTCCATGAGTGCGTTTTTAGTAGCATGTCAAAATAGTCTTTAAGCTGATCGACGGTGAGTTTGTCGGGGCAGCGGTCATGATAAGTACTGATGCGTCGAACAGCACGAGAGTAGGTATCAATAGTGGTGGCTGATTTACCCTGGCGCTTGAGGGCGTTAAGATGTTTCTTATAGAGCTCGTCGAATTTCTTTTGCTGGTAGGGAGACATGATAATTCCTTTGTAGTAACACTCAGGATTGAGTGCTAAGGAATTAAATAGCTATGAACTACTACTTCTGCCGCGTATCGGCTTCGTTCAAAAGCAGCTCCAGTCGACATTTTACAAGCTGTTGGTTTTGCGGTCTCGCTGTTGCTTAACATTACCGCAAAACAGCCAGCTTATAAAATACGATTGAGCTCGGCGTTTTATGCTACAAGTACAAGCGCAATGAAAAAAATTAGGATGAATTTTGTTCAAGCCAAATAGCAAGATCGTTCTCTTTGATTTTGCCGGCCGCAAGCTTCTCAAAAACAAAAGCGGCATCTGATTCTTCTGCACTAAAATTGTATCCGTTCAATTCAAGAAATAAAGTGCCTGCAAGAAATGCAACACGTTTATTCCCATCAACAAACGGATGATTTTTGGCCAAGCCAAAGCTATAGGCCGCAGCCAACTGAAAAATTGTTGTGTCAGAATCGTAGGCAAACTTGTCTATCGGGCGGTTAAGTGCTGAGGCCAACATATCCTCTTCTCTAATCCCAGGAGCACCGCCGTGCTCGTCCAAAACAACAGAGTGAACCGCAATAATGGTTTGTTCCAGTAACCAGCGTGGTTCATTCATTTTGCAAGTTGGCGCAGTGTGTTTCGGTATCGCTTCATTAAAGAGCTGGCGGCATCCATTTGCTCTTCAAAGTCCTGTTCGTATGGTGTTATTGTGTATCCGTCCGGGCCTTCTACCAGGTAAAGAGTGTCGCCCTTTGCCACCTTCAGCTTAGAAAGGGCTTCCTTTGGCAGCAAGATACCCATGGAGTTGCCAACGGGGGTAATTTTCACTTTCAGCATGGTGTATTATCCGTTATAACGTATGTAATAACCACGAGTTTATTAAGATCAGCATAACAAGTCAATGCTCGTGCCGAGCTAAATTCGGAACCTTGGGATTCTCAAGTATTGGGATGAAATTGGTTATTGTTACCCAGTGAGTGAGTGATGAATAAAGTCGCAAGTTCCATCTGCCTAAAGCCTGGCCAAGGGTCAGTAAAGAGCCCCGAAGTATGTATAGTCGTGGTCAATGGATAAAGCTGATGATGAAAGCGATCAGTGGAAAGCCGACAGGGTGCATATTCTGAAAGGCAGCAGACAGTAACGCGAAGTAAGTATGGCGAGCGTTGTGGTCACCACTGGGGTCTGAGAACTGGTCATCTGTTCAAAGGGGTAATCCGGGAAACTCGGGGGAGCCGAAAGCCTCCCTGCAAGTTAAAGGCGGAACATGTCAACCTGTTTTGGACAAGTAATTTTAAGTTAATGTATATTTCTCTTTTACACGATTGAGCGTTGGGAAGTTCACGGTGTCACTTACACCGGCCGCTATGTCTTCTGGTGATCTGGGATTAATTAAGACTGTGGCCTTTGGCATTGCAACTATAGGTCGACCCCTTACAAATCGCTCGGGGCTCTCCTGATAGCGATCATCGGGCGCCCGCTGTTTGATGATGGCAACCTCCTTGTATCGACCGGTAAATACCTGCTCAGGGGTAAAGCCGGCCAGTCCACTGTGATGGTGCGAGAAGTTATACCATTCAAAATAGTCAGCACACCATCGGGTTGCATGTGCGGTATGGTAAATTCGATCTGGGTAATCCGGTTGATATTTCAGCGTTTTAAATTGAGATTCACTCATCGCGTTATCGTTACTCACCCGAGGCCGACTATGGCTCAGCGTCACTCCTGGCTCCCCCATCAAGTCATCAAGCTACAAAGTGGACAGCCATTAAAGAGTGAAGGCTATGAAACGAGGCCTCTCCTTTTATAAGTCGGATAGGATGGGTGTGTCGTTAGGGTCTGCTTTCACCATACTGAATAAATAGCGCACCATGCTTGATCAGACTTTATGTAGATATCGAAGCGCAAGCGAGTATTTTAACGCCTGGGGTGCCTTGGTTATTCGTCGGGTTGTGATTGATCTGCTTGCCGGGATTCTATACCCTGCCAACAGGAACAGGATGATTTCTTGTTATGACTTCGGTATTGCTTTTATGACGAATAACAGTGATATTGCGTTGTCATTCTGCTGTGATCTCGGGTGCTTTCAACTTAACTGTTCAGCGGAATAATCTACTAATATCTGGAGGAACAATATGTTACGACGTTCGATAGTCAAAACCGCTGCGGCGATTTTGTTTACTGCCCATGCTGGTATGGCGGCTTCTGCTGACTTAAGTGGCCCCGTTAGTTATGTTATTCCATTCGGGCCGGGTGGTGAATCCGATATTTCAGCGCGATTCCAACAGCCTTTCTTTAAAGAGAAATTCGGTCAGGATTTGGTTATTTCCTACCAGCCTGGCGGTGGTGGCGCAGTCGGCTGGGCTTCTTTAAACGGTCTGAACGGTGATGGCCACACCATCATGGGAGTCAATCTTCCGCACATTATCATTAAGCCGGCACAGAAGGATGTTGGTTTTAAAACTGAAGACCTCAATACCTTTTATATGTTCCACTATACGCCAGATGCGATTGTGGTAAACGCTGACAGCCCTTATCAGACGCTTGCCGACCTTGTGGAAGATGCGAAAGCTAAACCAGGTGAGGTCACGTTGTCCGGTTCGGGTAAAGCCAGTGCAAATCATCTGGCCCAGATAAAGTTTGATAAGTTAGCTGGCATAACCACGACCTACGTACCCTTTAAAGGAACTGGTGCCGCTGTTGCTGCTTTGCTGGGCAATCAAACAAAGGCCGAGTGGGGCTACACATCAGTGGGCGCCAAGCAGGGTGATGCGGTACGCATGCTGGCTGTTGCAATGGACGAAAGACATCCGTTGTTTCCGGATGTGCCTACATTTAAAGAACTTGGTTATGACATGACCGGTGGCGCCTACCGTGGTATCGCACTTCCCAATACCGCCAGTGCCGAGACCACCAAGCTTTGGTCTGACATGATTGGTGAAATAAACAACGATCCTGAATTCCGCAAGACTATGCTGGACGGTGGTTTTGCAATGCTGGATGTCAGTGCGGATCAGATGGATGAGTTTATGGCAGAGCGTATCGAAGAGTATCTTACCGACGCACGTGCTGCCGGTCTGATTAAGTAGCTTGTTGCAGTAAGTCCCGGGATATCCGTTAGTGGAGCTCAGTCAGTTTTTATCGGCACTAACGCCGTTTAATCTTGCATTGGCTCTGTTTGGCGTTGTTGCAGGTACGGTGGTCGGATCTGTCCCGGGATTAACCGCCACCATGGCGCTGGCGGTGTTGGTTCCAATCACTTTCAGTATGGAGCCGGCATCAGCGCTTATCTTACTCGGCGCGATTTATACCGGTGCAATATACGGGGGAGCCTACGCCGCTATCCTGCTAAACACTCCCGGTACGCCTTCCGCTATTGCGACTACCTTCGATGGTTATCCCATGGCCAAAAGAGGGGATGGTGATCTTGCGGTTGCTCTGGCTTGTTTTGCTTCAGTGTTTGGCGGTCTTGTCGGTGCCTTTGCATTGTTGTTTCTGGCACCGCCGCTATCAAAAGTGGCGTTGGCGTTTGGCCCTGTTGAATACTTCTGGTTGTCGATATTCGGATTATCATTAATAGCATCTTTGTCCAGCGGTAACGTAATTAAAGGGCTTGCGGGCGGGGCGTTTGGAATGATTCTGTCTACCGTGGGTGTAGCGGAAATTTCTGCTGACATCAGGCTTACGTTCGGTAGCCAGATGCTGATTGGCGGGTTTGGTGTTGTGGGGGCGATGATTGGTTTGTACTGCATTCCCGTGCTCATCGATCTTGTCGCAACACCTGATCGACATTTAAAAGTGGAAGAAGGAGTCAGATCGGTTCGCATAGGTGAGGCTTTTCGGCTTGCACTGAAATCCAAATTTAATCTGATTCGTTCTTCGATCATCGGCACACTGGTGGGAATTCTGCCGGGTGCCGGAGGATCAGTCGCAGGGCTGGTTGCCTATTCGGAAGCGAGACGCACGGCAAAACCAGACCAGAAATTCGGTGAGGGTGAGCCCGATGGAATAATGGCAACGGAATCTGCAAACAACGCAACGGTCGGCGGCGGGTTTGTTCCCACATTGGTATTGGGTATTCCCGGCACACCACCGGACGCAATTGTACTGGGAGCGTTGCTGGTTCAGGGGGTAAGAACCGGCCCCACCATGTTTTCGCAAAGTGGTTCTATTGTATATACATTTATATACGGGCTGATTATCGCAACGCTGCTAATGCTGCCAGCCGGATTGCTGATCGGTCGATACGCTTATAAATCCATAGTAACGATACCAAAGGCGCTGCTAGTGCCAACGGTCGGGTTTATGACAATCATCGGTACGTTCTCGATACGTAACAGCGTGACTGATGTCTTGCTTATGTTATGCCTTGGCGTGTTTGCATGGGTGGTCGGGAAGTACGGATTTTCTGCGTCCCCGATTGTGTTGGGGCTTATTCTCGGGCCAATTGCAGAGCAGGGCTTTGTGCAGGGCTGGACAATAGGGGCGGCGACAAAAAATCTGTTTGGAATGTTCTTTGGTCGACCTATATCGCAAGCCATTTTGGTATTTACGCTTATTACGCTGGTTTTACCTTTGTATATGTCGCGTCGCAAGCGACTTGCTGAAGGGCTGACTGGTAATGAGTGAGTCTTTAGGTGACAAGCGAAACGCAGGCTCGCTGATAGTATCAGCAATGTTTGTTGTCGCAGGGCTTGTAACGCTTTGGGATACCACAGGCTTCACAGATCGTGACAGTCAGGTATTTCCACAAACGGTAGCAGTCATATTGATAGTTACTGCAGGTATTTCTTTTGTGGTGAGTTTTATTAGGCCAACCGTAAGCGAGGGGTTCGGTCCGGGTGACTGGTGGCGTCGTGTATTGTTTGTTATCACTATGTTTATCACTTGCTACCTGTTGCCCGTCATCGGTTTTCTCCCTGCGGCCGGGGTGGCTTTTGCCGGAGGGTTAATTGCAGCGATGCATGATCGGTGGTCGGTCAAGACACTCCTGTTGTACTGGGGCTTTGGCGCAGTAGTGACGATGGCAGTTTATTCGCTATTTAAATTTGCGTTGAAGGTGCCGTTGCCGTAATCAGGATGTAGTTGGTGATTTTGAAGTTTTAGTTGGCTTTGT
>CALHCI010000028.1 GCA_937931165.1 uncultured Granulosicoccaceae bacterium | reverse complement strand
GCAGAAAACACGTGGCGGATTCAGTAGAGTAGTACCGCCGCAAGTAATACTACTCTGCAGTGGTGCCCCATTGTTATCTGCCATCGATACCACCAGTCTTGCAGGCAGCTCTGACTGCGATAACGGCAGTCTGTCTGAGTCGAAAATGTTAAAGGTGCGGGAAAAATCACCCAGAGTAGTTTCTGTATTGTTGAATACGGCGTCGTTGTTATTTTCAGGCTGCCAGATGCAATTGTCCCGGCTGCAGGTATTAACACTGACTGTGCTGCCATCGGTGGCAGTTGCTTCGCGTCTGTTCACAAGGCTTTGCTGGTTTAGGGCGTATATAACGGTATTTTCAGTATTCATACTTCCTCGAATATACCAGTCCACCATATCAGCTTCCACGTTGACACTATTATCTGTAGTAGTAATCAATGTTGCCTGAAGCAGAGCAGGGGTAAATTTTTGTACGTGGCGCAGTGTTACCGAGTTTGTTTGGCTGTCTGTCAGTGAATAAGTTGTCACAGCATTAGTGTCAACATAAAAATAAAACAGATCTTCAGCATTACTCCACTGCAGCGTAACTTCTGCACCATCATCCCGTGTGTAGTAAAACGTATTGTCAAAAAAACCGGCTGTGTCGCGGGTGAGCTGAATATTGGAAAAGTTTTTGACTATACCCTCAGTGGTTGTCTGACTCACCGTTGCTGTTGCTGGCAGGGTAGTGCATACACCTTGACTTTCACAGGCATTGAATAGATCAATCAGGTTTGCCTCGAGCAATGTCATATCATCAATGATAGTCCTTTTGGTGCTGTAGTAGTCGCCTAGCTGGTTATTAAACTGGCGTGATACTGTTGGGTCTTGTGCAACGCTTGTTTGCGCATCGACGCTATCAGCGCCATCGGTAGGTGTCTGAGTGAAGTTGCCAAATGAACGCTCTTCGGGTTGAGATAAAATACTGCCGGGGAATATCTGCAGTGCATTGATTTGTGTATCCAGCGTACTTTCAGACGTATTGATATCGGTTTGGCTGGTGCCGAGTTCATTGCCGTCAACGACAATAATTTCTCCGTCACCGGTGCCGGAGATTCCACCAGAACACGCCGCGAGCGTGAACGGCAGGCACAGACTTAATAAGCGAAGTAGCGTTGGTAATCGGGGCAGGGAAACTTTCATTTGTCGTCACCAGATTCGTTTGGTGCATCGTTTGGCAATGCTTCTTCAAAGTAGTAAATACCCAACCCGGTTCGATACTTTCCGTCGCCGCTTACCGAGGGGTTGACTGATCTGTCCTGTGTCGCCAGAAAGCTGTCGAGGTAGTTCAGCAACTCAATTGATTTTTCTTTGCTGAGGTTGCGAAACAGCTCAACACCGTCTTTTGGTACGTCATCGTATGCCACGGTAAGCTGAAGTCTTGTGGCCGAGTTTTCGGTACTCAGATTGTGATCGATGGTGTCCAGGAGATCAGCTATACCTATCCCTGAGAGTCGCAGTAACTCTTCATTACTTGTAGATGGAATGTAGCCGGTGGCAGTCAGAGACACGATGTTGTCTTTAAATGATACAGCGCCCACTCTGCGTAGTTCATCGAGTACGGAGCGGGCTGTCATATCACCGCTGAATTTTTTTACCAGCGCTTCAAAAGTCGCCTCGGAACTGTTGTCGCCCCAGCTAAGAGAGCGTGGTTGGCCGGATGCATCGGTGAACTCGTCATCGCGCATCCAGCCGCTAATAACCCGAGCTGCCCGGTTATTTTCCGGCGGAGTAATGTCACTGGGTTCGGACAGTATTCTTTTGACTTCTTTTCTATTGATTCCGGTCAACACCGACACTCGCGATACGGATTGCTTTCGGCCGGGCAATTCAAAATCGTCGGCTGCTACTTCCACGTAGGTTTTCCTGACCAGTGCGGTGAAATCCGCATAGGCCATTCCATTACGCAGTAACAGGCGTACCAGCGGTCGCAGCAACCGGCATACGGCTGAGTTCAGTGCGGAAGGTCGGGATGAAGTCATAGTGCTAATTGTAACCGAACAGGTTTCAAAATGTTGGGAATAAACTCCCATAAACTAAAGTATCGACTTGACCAGTCGTTAGTTTAGTGGTTTTATATGGGACAAATATCCCAAATAATGCTTTTGAAGCACAGCTTTTGCACCAGATGGGCTATATAAATGGACAGGAAGAGGACAATCCAGTGAATAAAATGATCAACAGACAATGCACAATGGGTGTTTTCCGCCCGCTTTCAGTGCTGCTGGCAGTCAGTATGTTAGCTGCCTGCAGCGGAGGTTCGAGCGTCACCAGCACGCCTTCAGGACCAACCAACCCGGGCACCGATCCTGGCACCGACCCGGGTACAAATCCGGGACCGGTACTGGCTGACCCGAAACTGACGTCGGTGGCTGCGGATTCGGTAATACGCACAGCGATGCTCGACTACTATACGAATCCGCGCTCTGACGCTGGTGGGCTTTATGTCGACACTATTGCGTTGCCGGTAGCGCTGGAATCAACGGTTGACAGCGCTGACAGTGCCACCAGCGACGGATCCGGCGGACAAACCCGATTCAGCGATACCAATGTGCAGGAAAGCGGCGTAGACGAGTCTGATCGAGTCAAGATTGACGGTAACGTGATGTTCGCGCTTGAGCGGCCGGACAGTAACCATGTTGGTATCTTTCCGGTGTTTGCCGAAGATGCCGCATTGACGATTGCACCATACAATCCCCCGGTCGAAACTTTAAGCGCCTATCAGCTCGACAAAGAAAACTCTCAGAAGTTATCCCGTCTTAAACTCGATTCCACTCCAAGCGGTATGTACCTGCATAAAAACGGTGGGAATCGCGACCTGGTAATGCTTTCCAGTGGTTCATTTGACTGGTCGTACTGGAGTTACCCGGCATTGTTTGCCAATGGTCAGACAAAAGTAACGTGGATTGATGCAACAGACGCCGGCAACCTGTCTGTTGGTCGCACGTTAAGTGTTGATGGCCAGATGATATCCAGTCGTAAAATAGACAATCAGCTTATTCTGGTGACGCGTTATCACCCGTATATCGATGGCATTATTGAGCCCTATAGTGATGACGTTATTGCTGCCAACCGCAGAATAATCGAAGCTACGGATCAGGCATCTCTAATGCCTGGCTACTCACTGGAGTCAGGTGGTAATACTGTCACTGGTGATGTAATCAGTGATAACCAGTGCTATAAAAACGCGACAAGCTCGGCTGATCAAAACAACGATACTGCATCAGATGTGGCGATCCCCTATTACGAAAGTCCGAGCATCATTTCAATTATCACCATTGATTTAAACGATCAGTCTACGTCGATAAAAAATACCTGTTTTGTCGGACAGTCAGAAACCATGTACGTCTCGCAAAACGCGTTGTACCTGGCGACAACACAATATGACTACAATATTTCTGTCGACAGTCAAAACCGGCCGGCAGTTGATTATTATCCGCCGGAAATTACCACTGAGGTCCACAAGTTTGCGTTTCGCAATAACAGCGCGCCGGATTTCAGAGGGTCGGCATCGGTGAGTGGCCATCTGGGTTGGGTTACCGATAGAAAGCCATTTCGAATGAGTGAGAAAGACGGCCGCCTGCGTATCGTGACCTTCGATGAAAATCGCAGTGGCTCGCCGGTGACGCTAAACATACTGGAAGAGTCAGGCGGTGAAGTGCTAAACACTATAGCGACTCTGCCAAATGAAAATCGTCCGGATCCAATCGGTAAGCCGAATGAAAATCTTTATGCCAGTCGCTTTATCGGTGATCGTGCCTACCTGGTGACCTTTCGGATTACTGATCCTCTATATGTGCTTGATGTATCGGACCCGTACGATCCCTACATTGCCGGTGAGCTGGAACTGCCCGGTTATTCTGATTACCTGCATCCGGTCAGTGATGATTTGCTACTGGGGGTGGGTAAAGACGCCATAGCCGCTGATGGCACTGGATGGGGTGATGGACGTGGTGCGTTTTATCAGGGTGTGAAGCTTGCGCTTTTCGATGTCTCTGACCCCGCAGCACCTTCAATCGCAGACACACGAATTATTGGCAAGCGTGGCACTGATTCGCCTGCATTGTATCAGCATCATTCTTTCGCTTATCTTCCGGAAGGTAACGGGCGCAATGCCCGCATGGCAATTCCACTGAGTCTGCACGATGAGCAACCACGCGGTTCGGGCCCGTCTGCATGGGCTGACTGGACATCAAACAACATGTTGAAAATGGAGGTCGATGTACCCAACGCGACGTTTGTCGATGCACCGGACTGGGTGTTCGAAAGTCGCGCGGCGGGGCACACCTATTCGCCTGTCGGACTTCAGAATGACCGGGCGGTAATTGGCAGTGATGGCGGACTATATGTCATTCACAACGGAGCGCTGCAGTACGGATTGTGGGATGACGCTGCGCCATTGAGCAGTACCGAGTAACTCCCGTAGACAGATGTGTCTCTTCAAGGCAGCCATTTGGCTGCCTTTTTTTAGTTCGGCTGCCTGCTAAAAGTGTGTAGTATCCGCTTTTTAAATCATCGGTTAGCAGACTATGCAGGTTCTGGTTATCAATTGCGGCTCTTCAAGCGTTAAATACCAGCTGATCAAACTTCCATCCTGTGAAAAAGTGCTGCTTGGAAAAATTGAAATTGATCCGGCGGACAATACGGCACACGAAACTGCTATTCGCGCGCTGATTGAAGAAACGCAGCAGCATCAGATTGACGCAATAGGTCACCGCGTAGTGCATGGCGGCAATGAGTTTTCAGAGCCGGTCACTGTTACTGATGCAGTCATTGATTCTATTGAAAAACACTCGGCAGATGCTCCGCTGCACAATCCGTTCAATCTACTCGGGATACAACTCGCACAGCATCAGTGGCCGCAAATTCCGCATATTGCCGTATTCGATACTGCCTTTCATGCCGGTATGCCAAAGCGTGCCAGTAGTTATGCGATAAACCCGGCAGTTGCAGATCAACACAGAGTCAGGCGCTTCGGGTTTCACGGTACGTCGCATCAATATGTTGCGCAACTGGCAGCAGATCACTTAAAAACACCGGTTGATGAGTTGCGCACTGTGACACTCCACCTTGGTAACGGTGCAAGTGCCTGTGCCGTTGAGTATGGAAGGTCAGTAGAGACCAGTATGGGCATGACGCCACTGGAAGGCCTGGTGATGGGAACGCGCTCGGGAGATATTGATGCAGGTGCCGTGTTGTCGTTGCTCAGAAGCGGTGCGTATCAGGTGAGTGAACTTGATGAGTTGTTAAATCGCCAAAGTGGATTGGCCGGGCTTTCCGGTATAGGCAATGATTTACGTGAAATTGAAACATCCGCAGAGCAGGGTGATGAAAGCGCACAACTGGCAATCAATGTGTTTGCGCATCGGGCACGTAAATATATTGGTGCGTACGCTGCAATTATGGGTGGGTTGGATGCGATCGTGTTTACCGGTGGCATTGGTGAAAACAGTGCGACGATGCGCAGGCGGATTGCTCAGCGACTGGAGTTTCTCGGTGTTCGCCTTAGCGACGATCTGAATCGTAATGCCAGGCCTGCCACTGACCAGCCGGTAGTTGAAATTTCAGAACCACATTCACGGGTGCGCGTGCTTGCTGTCAGAACGGATGAAGGGTTAATGATCGCCAGGCAGACTGCCCGTATTGCGGCTGCAGAAAACCAACGCAACTCACCCAGAACTATTCCGATTGCCGTCAGTGCCAGGCATTTGCATTTAACTGCAGAAACCTTTGCGAAGCTGTTTGGTCCGGAGGCAACACCCACTAAATACAAAGATATATCGCAGCCCGGTCAGTACGCCTGTGAAGAGAAGGTAAATCTGATAGGGCCGCGCAATCGCATTGACGGTGTCAGGTTGCTGGGGCCGTTGCGCCGTGTTGATCAAATTGAGATTGCCCGCACCGATGAGTTCCGTCTCGGCATCGATGCACCGATCCGCGATTCCGGCAAAGTAGAAGGCTCTGCGCCCATTACGCTTGAAGGTCCGTACGGCACCGTGGAACTGACAGAAGGACTCATTTGTGCCCGAAGGCATATTCATATGCATCCGGATGATGCAAAGGATTTTTCGGTACAAGACCGCGAGATAGTCGAGGTAGCCATAACCGGCGGCCCCAGAGATCTTGCTTTTGGTGATGTGCTGGTGCGGGTTAACGAAAACTACAAACTTGAAATGCACATAGATACAGATGAAGGCAATGCTGCGGAGCTGACCCGGGGCTCTGCCGGTGAGTTAATGGTAGATACTGTCGAATCTGCCTGTGCTGTTTTGAAGAAGTCGCGTGGATAAAAAAATGCCGCTTAAAGAAGCGGCATTTTTTCTGGTACAGCGCAGACTGTGTACTAGCCTGACTTTTTATTTTTTCGCATCTCCGTATTCGCGGCAACTGTTTTGACGCGAGTCTTACTGGTTGAGACTTCAGGAATAGTAGGCATCATATGAAACTCTTCAACCTTAATGCGCTCTGCCTGTAACATCGCTTCCAGTTCAAGAATGCGGGCCTTGAGGTTCTGGCTGGCATCTTTGTGTGCCGTTGTCAGCTTTGCTTCCAATACCCGGATGCGCTCCAGTAACTCGTTTTCAAGAGACTGATACTCGACCAGTTGATTGTGCAGGGTGTCGGCATCACTTTGTAAGCCGGCGTTAGCAGCATCTTTGGAAGCGAGGTCAGACTGCAGTGTGCCGATCTTGTCGTTCACTGCGGCAAGCTTGCCTTTAAGCTCTGCTATTTCAGTCTCAAGCTTACGCTCTGCTTTTTCTTTACCCTTAAGCTCAGACTCAAGCGATGGCATTTTACCGTTAAGGGCTGCTAATTCCTTTTCTGCAGATTCCAGTTTCCTTCTCAGTTCTTTTACTTCCTGCGCGGCAATCTTGGCGTCGTCGCGATATTGTCTGGCGTCTTCTGCAGACTTCTCAAGATCCTTTTTGAGCGCCTGGTAGGCGCTGTCGAGCTTGTCTGTCTCTTTCTCGAGTCGCTTTGCATCTGAAGCATTTTGCTTGTTATCTGCCTTGATTGCGCTTAACTCTGACTGCGCACTGGCAAGATCTTTCTCGGTTGCTTTGAGTTCGCCGGCAAGCTTTGTCTTCTCGGCGATTTCCCCAGCCAGTAGCTTATCAAGTTCTGCAACACGCTTTGCATCTGCGCTATTTGAAGACGATTTGTCTTTTTTCATTGCAGCGAGTGAATCGCGGTACTTTTTCGATGCTTTTTCAGCTCTTGCCTGTGCCTTCTTGATGGCGGCAAGTTCGCTCTTCAGTTCAGCAATCTCTTTTTGGCTGTCATTCTCGGTTTTAGCTGCTTTGCCTGTTACGGCTTTGAGGTCCCGTGCCAGTGCCGCTTTGTCTGCTGCTTCAACCTTGGCAGTGGTTTTGAGATCGTTTGACTGATCTTTCAGTTTAGCTACTTCGTTTTCCAGTGCGGTATTTTGAGATTGTAGTTGTGCGGCGCGCTTTTCAGCGGCACTCACTGCATCCTTTGCTTTCTTCGCTTCGTCGCTGGCTTGTTGCTGAGCATTGCCTTGTGCCCCTTTGGCAATCTGCAGTTCAGTCGCCTGAGCTTGCTGCTGTGCTTTAAGCTCGCTGATTTTGTCCTGCAGCTCGGCGTTTTGTTTGGCCAGTCGCTGATTGTCGTTGTCGAGTTTTTCAGCCGCACCGGTGTTGGCCTGTTGACTTTCTGACAGCTTTTGCTTCAGTGCATCAAGTTCGCGCTGTAGTGCGGCTTTTTCTGCGGTCAGTACTTTCGCAGAGGTTTGCGCATCGTTAGTGGCGTCTTTGACGGCCTGCAGTTCTTTAGCAAGCGAATCGTTGCGACGGGCGGAATCTTCAGCACGCTTTTGCGCTGCTGCCAGTGCTGATTGAGCCTGTTTCAGATCAGACGCAACCGGTGCCTTGCTTGCGAGGTCAGCGGCGAGTTTATCAATCTGCTGTTGCAGTGACTTGTTTTCAGTTTCAGCTTTCTTTTTGTCTTCCGCAAGTCGCTTTGCTTCAGATTTAAGTGCTGCTGCTTCGCTTTCATGTCGCGCAACCAGTCGGTCTTTCTCTGCAATGGCTTTCTCTGCCTTTTGCATCGAAAATAGCTGGGCTTTTTCATTATCCTTAAGTTCAGCTTTGAGTGTTGCAAGCTTTTTAATGGCATGCCCGCCGTCTTCGGCACGTGCAGCTTTATCTGCAAGTGCGGCTTTGAGATCGGCGATTTTCTTGTTGTGTTCTTCTTTAGACTTCGCGAAATCTTTCTTCAGCGCGTTTGCTTCGTCGTTGAGAGCGCTAACTTCTGCTTCCAGTAATCCAATGTCTTTCTCAAGCGCAGACCGTTGTGACGAGGCAAGCTTGGTGTCGGTGATTTTTGCGTTCAGTTCGTCTTTAAGAGACTGGATTTTATCTTCCAGAGCCTGTTGTCTCTGTTCACCGGCTGTTCTCTCTTTGTTCGAGGCACTCAGCAGTTTTTCGAGCTCGGCAACCTTTGCTTTGGCGTCTTTATCCTGGGACTCGAGTTTTGCCTCGAGAATACCTATTTTCTGTTCGAGACTGGTCTTGTCTTTTTCAGCACGACCGGCTGCAGATTTGTTGGCTTCCAGCAGTGCTGCGGCTTTGTCTCGAGCATCAGAAGCAATGGCTTGCTGCTTCTCGCTTTCAGCGAGGTCTTTTTGCAATGCATCGATTTTGATTTTGAAATTGTTCAGATCTTTTTCGAGTTTGCTTTCGCTTTTGGCAGAACCGCTTTCGAGTGCCGCTTTTTCCTTCTGGAGTTCGGCAAGCTGGTTTTCCAGTGCTGTCTGACTGGCGTCTTTGCCGCTGCTTTGCGCCTGTGCCTGTTTGAGCTGATCTTTTAATCGATCAATTTCGCCCTGCAGTCGGCCAATGGCACCGGCGTTCTCTGCAAGCTGCTTGTTTGCTTCATCACTCACCAGTTGTCTGGCAGCAATGGTATGCTCCAGATCGGCCACTTTCTTGTCGTGTGTCTGCTGTAGGCGAGTCAGTTGAGCCTGCAGAGATTCTACTTCACGTTGTAGTGCTGCCTTCTCGGCAAGCGCCAGTTTATGATCGGTGATTTTATCTTGCAGCTCTTTCTTAAGTGCTTCGATTCTTTCCTGTGACCGCTCGCGTTGCGCTTCTGCTTCAGCCAGTGCTGCTGTGGCACGAGCGTGCGCTTGTGATTCATGATCAAGGTTGCGTTTCAAATCGGCGATTGCAGCATCACGCTTGTTCACGGAATCATTAAGAGAAATCTGTAGCGAGTTTATTTCACGTTGCAGATCACCACATTCGGCTTTTGCACGTTCCGTAGCAGCATCGTTGTTGTCGAGTCGCACGCGCATTTCTGACAGGCGATTCTCGAGTTCTGCACGCTTGCCGTGTGCATCTGCAAGTGCCTGATCCATTTGTCGGACAGCAGCTTTCTCGTTGTTGAGGTCGTTGCCCATCTGTTGCAGCAGATTGTCTTTGTCTGCAACAGTTTTCATAAGTCCGTTGTTGCTCGCCTGTGAATCGCCGAGCTTACTGGTCAGCTTTGCAATCTCTGTTTTGATCGGCGGCAGTTCTCCGTCGAGGTCATCGAGCTTTGTCTGCAACGTAGCAATGCTTTTATCTCTGCCTTCCACATCACTTTGGGCCTGAGACAGTGCCTGTTTGATCGGCTTGATGGTTTCTTCTGATTGATGCAGCCTGGACTTTAATTCTTCTTCGGCCCTGTTCGCTTTGAATTTGCGCAGTATCCAGCCAAGTAAAAAGCCGAGTAGCGTTGCAATCAGGAGGATCTGCAGTACCTGTGTGATTAAATAAAGCATTTCTACTCCGCGCTCTGTGAGCTAATAATTGATTGTTGCAAGGTAATGAAATTGGTATTGGTATCGTGGACGTACTGAATGTTTACACGACGGTTGTAAGTTTTATCGTGGGTTGATTCGTTAGAAGCCACCGGTCTCGTCTCCCCGTAGGAAAACGCCTGAATCCGTTCACTGCCAGCACCTGAGGTGGCGATTGCATTTGCAACAGCGTCGGCGCGTCTTTTCGATAATTCGAGATTGTAGTTTTCACTGCCGTCCTGGTCGGCATGGGCTTCAACCAGCAGAATGCCTGGGCAGATTCCCAGCAGCCGGGCGTGGTTTTCAACAACGCCTCTGAAGTCATCTGCGACAATGGCACTGTCCACCGCGAACAGAATGGTGTCGTTATTTGCAACGGCCTGCAGCATGTCACGACAGGCTTGTGTCATGTTACTGGCAACGTCAATATTGGTAATCAGATCCAGTGGGTCGATAGTGCGCTGCTTGTTGGCCAGGTTGTTTTCGATTGCCGCTTTGATTTGTTCGTCCTCAGCCAGGCCGCTGAGTACAAACTGATCTTCGTCAATTTTCAGTTCACCGTTTTTAAGCATCAGCAAAGCGCCGGCACCGAGTGCCAGCTTCTCGGGGCTGCCAATCAAACGGCGCCCGTTGGTAGCAACAGTGCCGCTTGGAACGACCGGATCAACAGCATCCCTGAGATGACTCAGTGCCTGCGGGCTGTCAACCGTGCCGTCAATGTGCAGGCCCTTATCGATGCTGTGCGTTGCGTTGAAGTCGTAACGATCACGGACCTCCAGAAGGCTTTTAGATGCCCTGACACCCCACACGGAGTCAACCGTTTCGCGAGCCTGATCGCGATCTTGTTCGGTGTTAACGAGACCGGTTAACGTCACATCACGACCGTCTACTGACAAGTCGACGTCGGGACTGTATTGGGCAACCGCTTCGGTTGATCGTTCGGTGATATCGTTCTGGATTCGGTCCGTAAAGATGGTGGCACCGACCCAGTACACCACGCCAAGAAGGGCGGTAAGTAGTACTGCAGGTATTAGACGCATGTTGATTCCGTCGACTGAATTGACACTTTGGGGGATAATGCGCAAATTGTTAGCCAACCTGTTGTCAGCGAGATTTGACGGCCGATAATCTGTGAGGTGGTACTCACAACTTTTGTAAACAAAGATTCACAAATCCTGTTACCGGAAAAAATAATGAAAGCACTGGTCTATGTTGGCACTCAGGAGGTGGTTTATCGCGATGAACCGGAACCCCGGGCACCCGCTCAGGATGAAATGCTGTTAAAAGTTGATGCGTGTGGTCTGTGTGGATCTGATATGCATGCTTATCACGGCCTGGATTCCCGTCGCGTACCTCCATTAGTGCTGGGGCACGAAGCCTGTGGTGTGGTGCAAAACGGCTCGAGGCAGGGCGAGCGCGTTATTGTTAATCCGCTTATTACCTGTGGTGAGTGTCAGGATTGTGTCTCTGGCAGAAGTAATCTGTGTGCACAGCGGGAACTTGTCGGTATGCGCATCGCCGGAGCCTTTGCAGAGCAGGTGGTAATTCCAGCGCGCAATGCGCTGACCATGCCGGATGATATGGGCATTATCGAAGCCAGTCTTACCGAACCCACTGCCGTTGGTGTTCACAGTGTGGTTGTGGCAGAGAGGGTGTTGCATCGGCCGGTGTCAGAAGCGCGCGCGCTGGTATTAGGCGCCGGTGCCATCGGGGTACTGACGGCGTTGGTTCTCAAAAGCAAAGGGTGTTCTGAAGTTTATCTTGGTGATACCAATGCACTGCGACGTCAAACAGCGGAAAAACACGGTTTTGGTCATGTCTATGATCCGCTACAGAGCGAGCCTGAGGAAGGCAGTTTTGATGTCGTCTTTGATGCAGTTGGCAGCGGCAAGACCCGTGCTGCGTGTGGCCGTATGGTGCGGCCGGGCGGGGTTATTTGTCACGCCGGTTTACAGGATCAGTCTGAAGGCCTCGACACCAGGCGTCTGACGTTGCAGGAAGTATCTTTCGTTGGAAACTATTGTTACACCGTAGCGGATTTGCAAGCTTCTATCAGGTTATTGCACCGCGGTGAGCTGGGAGCACTGGACTGGATTGAACAGCGGCCGCTGTCTGCCGGTGCAAGTGCATTTGCAGACATTCACAATGGCAAATCGGCTGCACCTAAAATCGTACTGTTACCCTGAATGCGGTAAGACGACAACCTCACAGTTTGACGCCTGCCTGACACGATTGCATGAAACGACCGCCTGTTAAATATTCGTTATTAACGACTCGTCCTGTTGCAACAATAAATGGGTAATATTGTTGTACTCGCGCAATTTGAGTTCATTGTGGTGGTGTTTGACTTTGGAGATGCTGGCATTGTAAATCCCCCAGTTGATTTCGAATATGCGGGGGACGGGGAATTGCAGAATATTCTGTAGCAGCGTACAGATAACACCACCTGATGTGAAAACGGCAATAGTGTCGGATTCGTTATGGTGCGCGAGAATCTCATCAATGCCGTGATGTACCCGATGAGTAAACTGAGCGAATGTTTCGACTTGCGAATCGTTATCGCTGTTGTCCTGAGCCCAGGCGTTCATCAGTGTTGAGAATGTCTGAAAGTTAAGTTTATCGTTATGGTGTTTGATTGCGTTGCGCTCTGATAGTAGCGGTGCATAGTGCTGATAGATTGACGAATGGTGGTATTCGTCGAAGCCCGCAACGGTGACCGGTGTTATGGCCTGTTGCTGCAATGCAATGGTGGCAGTGTCTCTCTGACGGTTCAGTGTGCCGCAATAAGCCGCATCAAACGCTACATTGAGTTGCATTAGATGTTGTCCCAGAACGGTAGACTGTTGTTTGCCCAGCCCTGACAGTACATCATAATTGTCAGTGCCGATTGAGGCCTGACCGTGTCGGATCAAATAGATTGTTGTCATCTGCCACTCTTATTGCAGGTTCATTGGTCACAGGTTGATTGGCGGGATTCCGGCATTTTCTTTGCCCGCCCTGGTTTGTAGTACGAAGGTTGTTGTATGAGAGATGTAGTAGAATGCGGTTAGCGCTGCCGGATCTGAGCACAGAATTACAGGAAGCATAAAATGATAATTACCAGTCTTGAATACCTTCCGGGTAAAACCATACAGCGGCATCTTGGTCTGGTCCAGGGGAGTTCTGTGAGGTCAAAGCACGCCGGTCGCGATATTATGGCCAGCCTGAAAAGTATCTTTGGCGGAGAACTGGTCGGGTATACCGAATTACTCCACGAATCCCGTGAAGAAGCGATTGATCGACTTAAAAAGCAGGCGGCAAGCATTGATGCCAACGCCATATTGAATGTGCGTTTTTCCACTTCCAGCATTGCCTCCGGTGCCGCTGAAATTTTTGTGTATGGTGCGGCAGTTCAAATTGTGGATGAGTCATGATCGATGCCATTTTATTTGTGGTGTTGCTGTTGCTGGGGTATGGCTTTGGGCAGCTCAGCGAAAAAAGGCACTATCGTTCTATTATTCGACGTGAAAATGAATTGCAGTCGGTTGTTGTAGTCGGTTCAAAACATCCGCCAGTCGGCGCGAAACACAATCAGCAATTGGTGGTAGGCAGTGTGGTAGTCGCGAGTGACTACTTCAAATCATTTGTCGCAAGCCTTGTGAATATCTTTGGTGGTCGGGTCAGAACTTTCGAACCGTTACTTGATCGCGGCCGGCGGGAAGCATTACTTAGAGTCAAAGAGCAAGCATCAGAGATTGGTGCTTCACACGTCTTTAATGTGAAATATGAAACTTCAAGAATTGGTGGCGGCATCACTACCATAGAGGTGATGGCTTACGGCACCGCGTTAATAGAATCTCCAGGCACGGCAAGCAGTGTAAAAGATAACTTAAGCGATGCAGCAAGTCGGTCAATCGATGGTTTGGTTACCACCTGATGTCGGGTAGTGCATTGTTAGAACCCGCCGAAGTTATCGGGTAAAAAGGGTTATAGATAAGATGGAATATCAGAACCGCCAGCCCGAAGAAGGAATCAATACCCCCGGACGCCATCCGTTAGCTGAATTTATTCGCTTGAGTATAGCTGCTCTCGTTGCGCTGTTGCTGCTTGGGTTATTACTGAACCTTGCCGGTGGACATCTCGCCGGACTGATTCCCTACAGAGCAGAGCTTTGGGTAACTGAGAAAATTGATCGTATGCTGGTTGAGGCAGGTGAACCTTCTCCATTTACCATCGCCGAATCTGACACACCGTTAATTGAATATCTCAACACCCTGGGAGACAAGGTAGAAGCAGCGCTTGAGATGCAATCACCCATGACTATTCAATTGCACTACAGTGACGAGGACGTGGTCAATGCGTTTGCTACACTGGGTGGGCATGTGTACCTGTACAAAGGTTTGCTTAAACAGCTGCCTCATGAAAATGCACTCACTATGTTGCTGGCACACGAATACTCGCATGTGCAAATGCGTCACGCATTGCGAGGTGTTGGTGGTGGTTTGGCGGTGGCTTTTGGTGCTGCAGTGCTTCCGGGTGGGTCTGGCGTCAATGGAAGGCTCTATTCACTGACCAGTTCACTGAGCAGTCTTAACTTTTCAAGGGAGATGGAAACTGACGCTGATAAAAACGGTTTAAAGGCGGTCAATGCTATTTATGGTCACACCGCTGGTGCAGATGATCTGTTTGAATTATTTATGGCACAACGTGACAGTGCCGGGGCCGGAGCGCTGGACGGTTTTTTTTCAACTCATCCTTTGGACAAAGACAGAATTGAAGCGCTCGGCAGGGTATCTGGTGAGCATGGCTGGTTTAGCGAGGGTGCTACTACACCATTACCTGACGCGTTTTTGCAATGGCTGGATGCTGCAGACTAGGACGAATGTACTTTCTTATCTTGAACTGCCAAATCAAGTTCTGGCAGATTTGAGGCGTCGTTGAACCTTTGTAGTGAATCGAGTTGTGCACTCAGGTTGCTGATACATTCATTGGTGGAAGCCAGTAGAGCCAGAAGTTCGTGGGCACTCGCGCCGCCTTTATCCAGATCTACCGCTGCACCGTTTAAACGTCTCATCAGACGGTGAAGACCTTCGCAGGTCGTCTTAGCCTCTTCTATTTTTGTCATGGTACTCCTCGTTCGTCGGGCCGCTGTTATTATTATTTCGGCCTTGGTTTGCGACGCATTAATTACCCCTATAGCCCAGAACCAGCGTTTTGACAACTAATCGGGATTACTGAATGTGAACACTAATGCAAGAATTGGGGAGAAAACCGTTTATGTGCAACAGTCGTTAAACCATGACAGTAAGGCGGCCGATACCCTCTCGATCAATTGCAGTCGCTCTGGACCCGCTGTGTACAATCCGGTAGGAAAACATCTTAGATCAATCAAAAGAGCGATTCGTCGAGTACGACTAAGGCGTATAAACCCGACTCTGGCTGCGCGTCTGATTGGTCGAAGCTGCTATCGGATTGTTAGAGCGGTTGTGGTGCTGGTTTTACTTCTGATGGTTGCGGCGATGGTGATACTTATTATCGCCAGTGGTACCACGATCAGAAAACTGCGCGGTATATCCGGATTTCGGCGGTTGCGGACTTAAGCGGTAGCGGACCTGGTGCCGCTTATCCTGTACCGGCTTAGTGAGTGACTGTTACCGACTTTGCCAGTGCTTCAATTGCCTGCCAGTCCTGTTGATCGACCAGGTCTTTCGGTGCAACCCACGATCCACCCACACAAATCACATTGCCAAGTGCCAGATAGTTCAGGTAGTTGCCGGCATTAATGCCGCCTGTCGGGCAAAAACTCAATTCCTGATAGGGGCCACCCAGCGCCTTGAGCATCGGGATACCACCGCATTGTTCGGCCGGGAAAAATTTCAATGTGTGCACACCGGCGTTGATCGCCGCCAGTGCTTCGCTGCCTGTCGCAATTCCGGGTAGATAGGGAATGCCCTTTTCCGCTGCGGCTTCAACCAGAGGTAAATGGAAGCCGGGGCTCACCATAAAATCCACTTTGTGTTCGGCGCACAACTCTAGTTGTTCAAGCGTATTGACGGTACCTGCACCGACGATTGCCCCTTCGACTGATTGCTTAATCGCGTCTATTGCCGCAAAAGCTTCCGTTGTACGCAGCGTGATTTCAAGTACCTTAAGGCCGCCGCTTGTCAGCGCGGTAGCAAGTTCCACTGCCGTATCCGGGTTGTCTATCACTAGCACCGGAATAACCGGTGCTACGCTTAGTATTTCACTTGTGTTCATTGTGCATCCGGATTGAATAGAGACAATGCACCGGTTTCTGCGGTGCTGACAACAGCGCGCATGTTACTGAAAAGGTTTCTGCCACAATCGAGTTGGTCATCATCCGTGATCGGGGTGCCTTCTCTTTGCAACCAGTCATCGGTTTTGGCAATTACGTTGAGCACACCGGCGTTTGCATCGAGTTTGATGATGTCGCCATCTCGAACCTTGGCCAGTGCTCCGCCATCGACGCATTCGGGGCTGACGTGAATGGCTGCCGGTACTTTGCCTGAAGCGCCCGACATACGTCCGTCGGTGACCAGCGCCACTTTATAACCTGCGTCTTGCAGAACGCCGAGTGCGGGCGTTAGCTTGTGCAACTCCGGCATGCCGTTAGCACGCGGACCCTGATTCACCAGTACAGCGATAAAGTCCTGATTGAGTTCATCAGCTTCAAATGCCTGTAAAAAGGCTGCCTGACTGGTAAACACCTTTGCCACCGCTTCTACTGTTCTGTTCTCCTGTGCTACCGCAGACGTTTTAATCACGGCGCGACCAAGGTTGCCACAAAGCAAACCAATGCCGCCTGTACTATCAAAGGGTTTTTCCACACTGCCAATGATGGCGTCGTCAGCGCTTGCTGCACCTGTCGGTTGCCACTGTAGTGCGTCGTCTACCAAATAAGGTTGCTGGCGGAAACGCTCCATACCGCGGCCAAGAATAGTCAGAACATCGTTGTGAATCAGACCGGAATCGAGTAGCTGCCCGATCACAATTGCCATACCACCCGCGGCATGAAACTGATTCACATCTGCAGAGCCATTGGGGTACACCCTGGTGATGGTTGGGACTACTTCAGATAGCTCACTAAAGTCTGTCCAGTCGACAATGATCCCCGCGCAACGGGCAATCGCAATGATATGCATGGTGTGATTGGTTGAGCCGCCGGTGGCGAGGAGTCCGACAATCGCGTTACATATCGCCTCGGGTGAGACGACTTCAGCAAGTGGGATGTATTCTTTGCCAAGCGAGGTAATCTCGAAACTACGCTCCGTTGCTGCTCTGGTGAGTGTGTCGCGAATTTCGCTGCCCGGGTTGATAAACGCGCTTCCGGGAAGGTGCAGGCCGAGCATTTCCATTAGCATCTGGTTGCTGTTTGCGGTGCCGTAAAAAGTGCAGGTACCAGGCCCGTGATAAGACTGACATTCAGTTTTAAGCAGCGTTTTACGGTCGATTTTGCCTTGTGCAAACTTCTGCCGTGCAATGGCTTTTTCGGAGTTGGGTAATCCGGAGGTCATCGGTCCGGCTGGTGCAAAAACCAGTGGCAGATGACCGAATTCCAGTGCGCCCATCAACATGCCAGGCACGATCTTGTCGCACGTGCCGAGGCCAATCACTGCATCGAAAACATCATGAGACAGTGCAATTGCGGTAGCCTGGGCAATCACATCACGGCTGAAAAGCGATAGTTCCATCCCCGGGCGGCCCTGCGTCACACCGTCACACATGGCGGGTACACCACCAGCGAACAAGGCACTGCCGCCAGCACTGGCTGCGGCCTGTTTGATAATGTCCGGGAAGCGGTTAAAGGGCTGGTGCGCCGAAAGCATCTCGTTATAGGCTGAAATGATGCCTACCGTCGGCGTGCGTTCCTCGTGTAAAACGAGCTTTTCGTTAGGAGAAGCAGCCGCCACCGCATGGGCAAAATTCGTGCAGGAGAGCCGATTGCGGCGGGGCTGATTCTGTTTGGACCGCTGTACTCGCTCGAGGTAACTGGAGCGGGTCTGCTCGCTTCGTTCCAGAATGCGATCAGTGACCTTGCGTACAACCGGATTTATTTGCGTCATTAGGCGCGATGTGGCTCACGTCATAACTAATGCTGTAATAATACTACAAAAATATTGCCAATCAAGTGTTTTATATTCTGCTAATCGTGTAAATATGCGTTGAAACGGGGAATATGCGGGTAAAAAGGGAAAACTGATTTGTAGTAAAACTACGAAAATGCTGTAATATCGCACCTGGAGCGTACAAAACCCGCGACTAATTGGTACACACGGAAACATCATGTCCCAGTCCAACGATTATTCACTGGCCCCCTTTGATCTGGTTCTGTTCGGAGGAACCGGCGATCTGGCAATGCGCAAACTGCTACCGGCCATGTACTTTCGGCATCACGAAGCACAGTTGCCCGAAGACGGTCGCATTATCTGTATTGCCAGAAGTGACTTGAGTACCGAGCAATTCAAGGCGCAGATGGCCGAATCTATTCACAGCCATATCAGCAAAGAGTTCGATGAGTCTTCATGGGCAACCTTCTGCGATCGTATTCATTATCTTGGTATCGATATCACCGTGCAGGAGCAGTATGAAAAACTGAATCAGCTGTTAGCACCACACCCGGATCGGGTAAGGGTGTTTTATCTGTCAACGGCTCCCGGGCTTTTCAGCAGAATTTGTCGCGGTGTTGCCGATGCCGGGCTGGTCACAGACAACAGCAGGGTAGCGTTGGAGAAACCACTGGGTCGTGATCTTGAGAGTGCGGTGGCAATAAACGATGAGCTGGCAGATGTATTTAATGAAGAGCAGATCTATCGCATCGATCACTATCTGGGCAAAGAAACGGTTCAGAACCTGATGGCGCTGCGTTTTGGCAACTATCTGTTCGAACCCATCTGGAGAAGAGAACACATCAGTGACATTCAGATCACCATTGCCGAACAACTGGGTGTAGAAAGCAGAGCTGATTACTACGATCAGACCGGTGCCATGCGCGATATGGTGCAAAACCACCTGCTGCAGTTACTGGTCATTCTTGCTATGGAACCTCCAGTCAGCATACATCCGGATGCAGTCAGAGATGAAAAAATAAAAGTACTCAGATCACTTAAGCCACTGGTCGGCCGTGATGTACTGGATAACACCGTGCGCGGGCAATACTCTGGCGGCACTGTCGATGGCAAGCCGGTGACCGCTTATAGAGAGTCAAAAGGTGTGGCACCTTCGAGCTTTACAGAAACGTTTGTTGCAATAAAAGCCGAGATCGATTCGTGGCGCTGGCAGGGTGTGCCGTTTTTTCTGCGTACCGGCAAAAGCCTGCACGAGAGGCGCACTGAGATTGTAGTCAATTTTAGAAATGTACCGCATTCAATATTCGATATGCCACGCGTGCCCAACCGGTTGATCATTCGTCTACAGCCTGAAGAGATAATAAAACTGCAGATCTTTGCGAAAGGCCGTGGTGATGAAATGCGCCTGCAATCAGTGAATCTCGACCTCGACTTTAACGAAGCGTTTGAAAAACGCCAAATGATCGCGTACGAGCGCTTGTTGCTGGATATTATTAGAGGCAATCAAACGCTTTTTAATCACCGCGACGAAGTCACGGCTGCATGGAGCTGGATTGATCCAATCATTGAAACCTGGGATCAATATCAGGTTGAGCCTACACCGTATGCAGCGGGTTCATGGGGGCCGCCGGCGTCGAGCGCGCTGATTGCACGTAATAATTGTGGTTGGATAGAAGAGTGTCTCTGATTCAGCGCAGTGATCTGTCTGCGCGTTGGATCTGCGGAATGTGTTTCTTCAGTTACGGCAGATCGTAGCGATTATGCAGACTCATTGCGATGCTCGATAAAATAAAATCGGCTGATGCGACCCTTAGCAGGTCGGAGCGTAAAGTCGCTAATCAGGTGCTGGAAAATCCCGATGCTATTGTAGAGGCCTCGATTCAACAGCTGGCGCGATTATCATCGGTCAGTGAACCAACGGTAGTCCGGTTTTGCAGAGCTATTGGTTGTAATGGTTATCATGACTTTAAACTAAGACTGGCACGGTCCATCGCGAGCCAGGACAAGTTTTTCTTTCGTGATGTGGCGGCAACAGATTCCAGTCGCGAATTGTCAGCAAAGCTGATCGATTCTGCCATCGCTTCTATGCAGCACATTAGAAATCAGCTTGATCATCAATCGGTTGATGCAGCAATTGATATGTACTGTGACTGCGAACGTGTGGAGTTTTACGGTTCTGGCGGTTCGGGGTTAGTTGCTGAAGATGCGCAGCTAAAATTTTTCCGTCTTGGTAAACCTGCCATTGCCTATGTTGATCCGCATGTTCAAAAAGCGGCCGCGTCGTTGCTTGATAATCGTGCGTTGGCGGTAGTTATATCGTATACCGGTAAAAATCGTGATGTGATCGAGGCGGTTGATCTGGCGCGACAGGCAGAGGCTCCCGTTATCTCGGTAACGCGCACCGGCTCTCCGCTGGCGCGGATGTCGAATATTAATCTGAATGTTGATGTTGCAGAAGACAGTGATATGTTTTCGCCGCTAAAGTCACGTCTTGCACAAATGATGGTGCTCGATATTCTGGCAGTCGGTATTGCACTGCGCGGCGGAGATAAAATGATAGAGCAGCTAGTGCGTGCAACAACCGCCATTGCCGATAAGTTTGTTGAATAACTGTTAGGTGTCAAAGCCGGCCAGGAAGCGGTTGATTTCGAATGCGACGGGTGCCGGATTGTCCATGTGCAGGTGATGATTGCCAGGCAGGTATTTTACTTCTATAGCGTTGACACAAGAGATTCTCTGTTTAAGACCACTGTGTTTAGTCAGGTAGCCTTGCTCTGCAACCAGGCACAATACCGGACATCGAACTGCTTTTAGTATTTCCTGCACTTGTGCTTCGGTAAAGTAACTCGGTGATGCTGCTTTAAGTTTTGCATCAAACGACCATTGCAGTCCGTGCTGATTGTGTTGCAATTGTCTTTCGACAATCAGCCGCGCGGCAGTTTCTGTCAT
>CALHCI010000027.1 GCA_937931165.1 uncultured Granulosicoccaceae bacterium | reverse complement strand
GCGAAACACAGGGCCTGGAACCGGTAGCCACGTTCAGTAACTACCTGCGTAAACATGGTCGGATAGTACTTCGTGGCCCGTTTAATCGTGAAGCGCGCCTACAAGCTGGCTTTACAGAAAAAGAACTGCAAGAACTAACCGGGTTAGAGCGGGAATTTAAGCAGAGCTTTGAAGCCGCGCCTGCATAGACTGGCTGTGGTTAAGGGCACGTTTACGACACTAACGAAGCGCAGGCGGTATATCCCTGGTTGCGCTTCATCCCTGATGGATTAGCGTGTTGATTTGTTTTGAGTATTGCTGTGGAGCCGGGTAAAAGCGGCATGGATGCCAGCGTTAGCGCAGCAGCACAGGGATGTTCGTTTGTCGCGGCCCGGTAATACTCAACATGCCGCAGGCACCGAAGCAGATCATTCGCGTAAAGCGTTTTACCTGCTTCACTCTATCAAAAGCAGGGCTCGCTGCAGGCGACTTTTAATCCAACCCGCTTGCCAGGCAAACTTCACTCCTTAACACTAAGACTATGCCCATCCCAAACATGCAACCTGCAACTATCACTATCTGCAATTGCGACAATCGCATGGTCACTATGCCAGTCACCCAGTACCAGTCTTTCAACTGAGTGTTGGTTTTCGTCCGGGCCGTATTGCGCCGGGCGGTGTGTATGGCCATGGATAAGCCGCGTTACTTCTATACCATCAAGCGTGTCGTTCAATGTGTCGTTGTTGATGTCGGCAATGTTATTGGTGTGCGCGCGATGACCTTTGGCTTTACTGGTGCTGCGTATCATTCTTGCAGTAGCCTCGCGCTCACTGACAGACTTTGCCAGAAAGTCAGTTTGCCAACCGGGGTTTCTGACCATGCGCCGATAGAACTGGTACTGACTGTCATCGGTACAGAGTGTGTCACCGTGCATCAGTAATGTTTCATTGCCTGCAAGCGTAACAGTGATCGAATCTTCGCGTATCAGTGTGCCGCCGAAACTTTCGACATATTGCTCACCAAGCAGAAAATCACGGTTGCCATGCATTAACGTGATTTTCATTCCATCATCAATCAGTGACTTTAAGCGCACCGCGACTTCTTTAGCGGTGTGGTCTACCGCATCGTCGCCTATCCAGTACTCAAACAGATCACCCAGAATGTATAAATGATCAACGGAGCTTTCAATGTGCGTAAACAGTGCAAAGGCAAGTCCCGTGATCTCAGGCTCATTGGCCTGAAGATGAAGATCCGAGATCAGTAACGTTCGCATGGTCAGGCGTCGTCTCTGACAGCGCTTTCTATAACGAGCGGCTCCACCGGCACATCACCGTGGCCACCCATGTTTCCGGTCGGGACAGTGCTCATTTCCATCACAACGTCCATACCCTCGACGACTTTACCGAATACGCAATAGCCCCAGCCATTGGGAGATTTTTCGGTATGGTTAAGAAAGCTGTTGTCATTCACGTTGATAAAAAACTGGCTGGTGGCAGAGTGTGGATCAGCGGTTCTCGCCATGGCCAGTGTGCCGGTGTCGTTAAGCAATCCGTTATCTGCTTCGTTGTCTACCGGTTTGTTAGTGGGTTTTTGCTGCATGTCTTCGGAGAAACCGCCACCCTGTACCATGAAGCTTGGTATCACTCGGTGGAAGACAGTGCCGTTGTAGTGACCGCTATCGAGGTAGCTTAAAAAGTTCTCGCAAGTGGCTGGTGCTTTGTCGGTGTCGAGCTCAACTTTAATTGTGCCCTTATTGGTGTTGAGGGTAATCATCTGGTGTTACTCCGTTTTCGCGTCGGCTGCTGCGGTAGCCAGGTTTTCTACCGATTCAATCACAATAGGGTTGGTCGGAACATCTTTGCCAAACGGACCTGCAGGGCCTGTCGGGGTTTTTCCGATCCAGTCGGCGATATCCTGACCTTCGACCACCCGGCCAAAAACCGTGTAGCCCCAGCCTGCGACGTCTTTCGAGCGGTGATTGAGGAAATCGTTGTTTTCAATATTAATAAAGAACTGGGCCGACGCAGAGTGAGGGTCTTGTGTGCGTGCCATGGCAATAGTGAAGCGATCATTTTTTAGCTCGTTGTCTGCTTCGTTCTGCACGGGGTCACGGGTTTCTTTTTTATCGAAACCGAGTGTGAAGCCGCCACCCTGAATCATGAAACCTTCGATTACACGGTGAAAAATGGTGCCTTCGTAGTAGCCGTCATCAACGTATTTCAGGAAGTTCTCGACAGTAATCGGCGCTTTATCCGGGTATAGTTCGATCACCATTTCGCCGAGGTTGGTGACCATTTTTACCTGCGTTTTTTCTGCCGGCCCATCTGTCGATGATTCATCGGCAACTGAAGTGACGGGTGCGGAGAGAGTGGTGGCCATCAAGGTGAATGCGGCAAGCACCGAAAGTGCTTGGCGTCTGGCGTGGCAGACAGGCAACAATATTTTCATAGATCCAACAGGTGACAGTGTGAGATTATTTCAGCTCCTATACTATCGCGTTCTGGTGCAGGCACCAACGTCGTAACAAAATTTTTAGTAGCTGTTGATGAGCAGAGCGCCATTGCCGCATCAGCACCAGACCACAACACTGACTCATAGCGAATCGAGATCCCGTGCTACCGTCCGATAAAGACAAACCTGCCGAAAGCAAGCCTGAACAGACTGCACGTGGTTCCCTGGCCAAGCGCCGTCGCAATGCCCGTCAAAAAGCTATGCAGGCACTTTATCAGTGGGACTTCGATAGTGAGGCTGCCTCTGTCAGTGACATCGTTGCGCAGTTTTGTGATTTGCAGAATATGGATCGGGTCGACGTCGAGTATTTTGAAGCGCTGGTCGAGTATGTCGCCGACCACCTTGAAGAAATAGACGGGCACATTACCGAGCAGGCGTCTGATCGGCAGATTGACGATCTCGACCCGGTAGAAAGAGCTGTGCTGCGAGTGGCCTGCGCTGAACTTAAATCGCGGTTGGACATTCCGTTTCGGGTGGTGCTGAATGAATCTGTCGAGATCGCCAAGCTGTTTGGCGCTGATCAGGGCCACAAGTTTGTCAATGGCGTAGTCGACAAGCTGGCCGCGCAACTCCGGCAGGTCGAATACAGTCAAACGCAGGATTGACCGGGAAGACAACGGGTGAAAATCAAAACTCAAAAAGTACCGGCCACAGTGGCCGACCTGCTGCATTCTCCGGCCAATTTTTTTGCCTTTGGATTTGGCACAGGTCTGCCGCCGGTTGCTTCAGGCACTTTTGGCACGCTGCCGGGTGTGCTGATTTGTGCGCTCATCGGCGGGTTGTCGATACCGGTATTTCTGGTGATTGTGGTAATCGCTTTTGTACTCGGGGTATGGTTTTGCGATTCGGCAACCCGATACTTAAAGACGCATGATCATGGCGCTATCGTCTGGGACGAAATTGTCGGCATGATGGTAACGATGATCGCAGTGCCGGTATCAGCGGGTACCCTGATTGCCGGTTTCTTTCTATTTCGTTTTTTTGATGTGTGGAAACCCGGACCGGTTCGCTGGATGGATGACAACATCCATGGTGGGCTTGGCATTATGGTCGATGATGTCGCCGCCGGATTGCTGGCTTGTGTGGCCCTGCACCTGCTGGTTTACTTTGTGCCGGCCGTGGCTGCTTTTGGTCCGCTCTGGCAGTAGCGCAAGGGTAGTTTGCGTGCACAGATTTTACGGCACCGCGATTCCAGCCTCACTTAAAAAGCCGGCAAGCTGAATGAGTGGCAGGCCGACCAGCGCGGTTGGGTCATCACTGCGCATGTACTCAACAATGGCGCTGCCCATACACTCGGATTTAAAGCTGGCAGCGCAGCCGTAGGGCTGATCAGCCTGCAGGTAGCGTTCTATCTGCTCGGCAGATAATGTGCGGAACCGGACTTCGGTGGTAACCACAGTCTGCAGACACTGCTGGTTTCTGACGACACATAGGCCGGTGTAAAACATCACCGTATTGCCAGCCAATGCCTGAAGCTGATCAATCGCCGCCTCGTGGGTGTGCGGCTTGCCGAGTATTGTGCCATTCAGGTCAGCAACCTGATCCGAGCCGATAACCACCACGCTGCTGCCAGGGAAATTACCCTGCACAGAAAGAGCTTTTTCACGGGCCAGCCTGCCGACCAGGTCCAGCGCTGCCTCACCAACGGCCGGAGTTTCTTCGCAGTCCGGCGCAATCTGTTCAAACGGGATGTTGAGGCGACCGAGCAATTCTTTTCGAAATGGCGATGTAGAGGCCAGAATGAGTTGATGATCAGGCATTGCCGAGGTTTGTCCGGGTCAGATTTTGGTGCGAATTACTTGGTGCGGAACTTTGACTAAAGAGAGTATTCGCAGTAAACTTGAGGGTTTATGGAAAGTCTTCCTTCCAGATTTAACCCCGCAGAACTGGCTCGGGGGCGTCAGCATTGCAAAGTAACACTGCCAGTCACTCACTTTAAGCGTTTTTCCGAACTCCTTGCAAGCCAGGGTGGTGAAGCGGTTGCGACTGTTGCGTTTTCGCTGCAAGGCCGTCAGGCGGTTGCAGAGGGTTCGTTGCAGGCCGAAGTGGAAGTGACGTGCCAGCGTTGTCTGCAGCCTGTGCCGCTACAAATCTCGACCGAATTTTCGTTCGGATTTGTGCTAAATGAAGAAGACGCCGAATCATTGGATGAATCGCTCGATCCGGTCCTGACCGACAGTCACGGAGAATTGACCGTTGTTGATTTGCTGGAAGACGAGCTCATTTTGCAGGTACCGCAGCGTGTGGTGCACAGCGATGAAGAACAATGCAACCCGACGGTGATAGACGCCGTCAACACTGAACAGCATGTTCAGACTAACAAGCACAACCCGTTCAGTGGTCTGGACGAGTTGTTGAAGAACTAACTGGAGAAGCCAGATGGCCGTACAGAAAAGACGAAAGACACCTTCCCGTCGGGGCATGCGTCGCTCACACGATGCATTAACAAACCCGGCGCTGTCTACTGATCCAACCACTGGTGAAGTACATCTTCGGCACCACATCACTGCTGAAGGCTACTATCGTGGCAAGCAGGTAGTGGAGACGGTTGAAGAAATCGACGACGAAGACGACGACGAGTAGCCGCACCCGTTGAGCGCTGGAAGGTTCAGCGCTATCAGTATTTTAAAACCCGGGCTGTCTAACGTCCGGCAACACCCACTGACAAGGTGCTCTGTGAGTCATGAGTGAAACCGTTACCATCGCGCTGGACGCGATGAGTGGTGATCTCGGTGCTAAAACCGCTGTAGAAGCAGCGATTCGCGCTACCCGGAAATTCACGGATCTGCGCATTATTCTCGTTGGTGATGAAGCGGTATTATCTCCTCTGCTGAAATCCGGGCAAACTGATCTGATTGAAATTCGTCACGCCTCCGAGGTAGTGACGATGGAAGACCCGCTGGCCCAGGCGCTGCGCGGCAAACGTGACTCCAGCATGCGGGTGGCGATAGATCAGGTTAAAAGCGGTGCCGCATCGGCCTGTGTCAGTTGTGGCAATACCGGCGCACTGATGGCAATCGCCCGGTTTGTATTAAAAACCATTGCCGGCATCGACCGACCGGCCATTATTACTGCCATCCCTAATATTCACGGCCACGTCCACATGCTCGATCTTGGCGCAAACGTCGAATGCTCAGCAGAACACCTGCAGCAGTTTGCGATGATGGGCTCGGCGTTGTCATCGGTGGTCGACAACATAGAAAGCCCGCGAGTAGGGCTGCTGAATATCGGCTCGGAAGATATCAAAGGCAATGAACTGGTTAAAGAGGCTGGAAAGCTGCTCGAAGCCTCCAATCTCAAGTACATTGGTTATGTGGAAGGCGATGAAATCTACATGGGCGAAGTCGACGTTGTCGTCGCCGATGGATTTGTCGGCAATGTTTCGCTAAAAACCAGTGAGGGGGTTGCGAAGCTCGTCAAGCGCTATCTCCGTGAAGAGTTTACCCGCTCGCCTCTCAGTAAGGTAATGGGGCTGGTTGCGTCGCCTGTGCTAAAACGGCTGGCTAAGAGGATCGACCCCGATCGGTACAACGGGGCAAGTTTACTGGGCTTGCGAGGCATTGTGATTAAAAGTCATGGCAACGCCGGGGTGCTGGCGTTAGAGAATGCGCTGAAAATAGCCCGGTTAGAGGCGAAAAAAGGGCTCATTTCCAGAATCGAGAGCGCGATCGAATCGCAACTCACTAAGCCGGGCGATCAGTGAAATACTCGAAAATACTAGGCACCGGCAGTTATCTGCCCAAGAAAGTTCTGCACAACTCCGATCTCGAAAAGCTGGTCGACACTTCAGACGAGTGGATTCGCGAACGAACAGGAATCCAGCAGCGTCATATCGCGGCGGACGACGAAACCACCCTCGATCTTGCAGAACAGGCTGCGCGCAACGCCATTGACGCTTCGGGTCTAACCGCCGATGACATCGATCTGATTGTTATCGCGACCACCACGCCGGATTGCGTTTTCCCGAGTGTTGCCACCATGTTGCAGGCGCGGCTCGGTATTACCAATGCCAGCCCGGCCTTTGATATTCAGGCAGTGTGTGCGGGCTTTGCCTACGCGCTCGGGGTTGCCGACAACTTTATCCGCGGTGGTTCAGCCAGTGTAGTGCTGGTCATTGGCGCAGAAACATTCTCCCGAATTCTCAACTGGGAAGACCGTAATACCTGTGTGTTGTTTGGTGACGGTGCGGGCGCCGTGTTGCTGGGCGTCTCTGAACAACCAGGGATTCACAGTACCCATCTGCATGCCGATGGTCGGTACAAAGAGCTGCTGCACGTACCCAGTGGTGTGTCGAGTGGTTACGATGCCATGCAGCAGCAACAGGCTTTTGTACAGATGCGTGGCAACGAAGTGTTTCGCATGGCGGTGTCCAAAATGCGTGAAGTTGTTGAAGAAGCGCTCGCAGCGAACAATATGGACAAATCCGAGGTCGACTGGCTGGTGCCGCACCAGGCGAATATCCGCATTATTCAGGCGACTGCCAGAAAGCTCAACATGAGCATGGATCGGGTGGTGCTTACCGTTCAAAATCACGGTAATACCTCTGCTGCTTCCATTCCACTTGCACTGGACACGGCAGTTCGCGACGGTCGTATTCAACGAGGTGAGCGGCTGTTGCTGGAAGGGTTTGGTGGTGGATTTACCTGGGGTGCTGCACTCATTACCTTTTAGCGGCTGTATTTAGCCTCGCGTGCACACTGTTGTAATCTCAACTCGCATTCCTTCTTGTATAATTCGTAGGCTAAGACCGTGCGTACACGCAGGTGTTCGTCATCGACCGTTAGAGTTGTAACAGTGTAGGCAAAATGCGGGTCAGAAATGCTGGTCACACCAAAGGCTGTTGCGAAATAGTCAGACGCAGTTTGTGCGCTGGCAGCGGGGTAAGAGCACAAAGCTCATGCACCTGCGGATACAGCAGAGTGGAAATAAGTTGGAAGATCAGCAAGAAGAATACAAGCAGAAAATACTCCTGGTGGATGACCACGAACTTGTTAGAGCCGGAATACGGTTGTTAATCGAGAGTGTTGTTCCTGATGCGTACATCATCGAAGCCAGTACCGGTGAGCAGAGTATCGAGATAGTCGAGTCAGATAAAATCGATCTGGTGTTCATGGATATCATTTTGCCTGGTATAGACGGCGTATCGTCCGCGCTGCGGTTGATCAACATATCTCCCGGAATCAAAATCATCGTGCTGACAGGGCGTTCCGAACTCGTCGTGCCGAAAGCCTTGCTGGAGTCCGGCATATGCGGGTACATCACCAAGTCTTCTGCTGCAGGGGAAGTCAGCAACGCCATCACAGCCGCTAACTCAGGCGAGTTTTTTCTGTCTCGCGATCTGCATGATCGCTTCGAAGCTCACGGTGACGCCGAGGTTTCCCCGTTTGATCGCTTGTCGCATCGGGAGTTACAAGTTGTTCTGCTGTTGCTTAAAGGCTGTAAAACCAGTGATGCAGGCGATTCATTGTTGCTAAACGCAAAAACTGTTAGTACCTACAAAAGAAGAGCCTTTGACAAACTTGGTGTCAGCAATACACCTGAGCTTGTCAAAATGGCAATGGACTACAGTATTCTGGGTTATTAGCCCGTTCCAGCGTACATCCGGGCTTATCCTCTGCAAAACCGCCCGGATTACCTGAAATAATCACTCAACAGTGCAGACATGCTGTTGGTTTTACGACTGACCATGAGGTACCGGCGCAATGCGTAGTTTCGGTACGGATTGCGATTACCGGTCGCTTCAGACATAGTGATGCCACACCCGCTTTTTCATTATTTATGACGCGTCAGGACCAGCCAATCCCGGAGTCGGAACAGCAATCAGAGCCACCTCTGCAGCAACCGCCAGACACTGTAAAAGGCGGTGACAGTGCCGCTGCTGACAGCGAAGCATTCGATGCTGCGGCGTTTATGAAAACGGTGACGCATCGGCCCGGTGTTTATCAGATGATAAACAGCGCCGGTGACACAATCTACGTCGGCAAAGCGGGCAACCTGAAAAAACGTGTAGGCAGCTATTTTCAGAAGGATCCCGGGTCGCTTAAAACCCGCATTATGGTGGCGCAAATCGCCAACGTGCAGCTGACTGTTACCAGCAATGAAATTGAAGCGTTGTTGCTTGAAAACAATCTCATCAAAGAGAAACGTCCGCGCTATAACATTCTGTTACGCGATGACAAAAGCTACCCGTTTTTATTTGTATCAACCGATGACGATTACCCGCGAATTTCCTATCGCCGCGGCTCGCGCAAGCAGTCAGGCAAATACATTGGCCCGTACCCGCACGCCGGAGCGGTAAAGAAAACACTGCGCTATATACAGAAGCTTTTTAAGGTGCGGCAATGCGAAGACAGTTACTTCAGTAACCGTTCACGTCCCTGCCTGCAGTATCAGATCAATCGCTGTACCGCACCATGTGTCGAGCTTATTGATAAGCAGGCTTATCGAGTTGATGTAGAAATGAGTATCAAGGTGCTGGAAGGTAAAACCAGTGAGGTTGTCGAAAGTCTGGTATCGGAAATGGAATCTGCATCAGAGCAGCTTGAGTTTGAAAGGGCCGGTCGAATTCGTGATCAGATCAAGAATCTCAAAGCGGTCAATCAGACGCAGTACGTAGAAAATGGTCGTGGAGATATCGATGTACTGGCGGCCTATATGAAGGGCGGACTCAGCTGTGTGCAGGTGTTTTTTATTCGCAACGGCGTCAATCTCGGCAACAAGGCTTTTTATCCGTCGACGCCTGAGGGCGCATCAGTAGAAGAGGTGATGACGAGCTTCGTCCAGCAGTTCTATTTGCAACACGAGGTTCCGCGGCGGCTGGTTGTGCAGTGCAATATCGATCAGACAGATTTGATTCAGCAGGCGTTGACCATTCGCGCCGGACATTCGGTAGAGATTGTCAGCAACGTTCGAGGTGATCAGCGCAGGTGGGTTGAGAACGCCCTGGAAAATGCAAAAATCGCCCTGGAGTCCAGACTGGCCTCGCGCAGCGGCATGGCCGAACGACAGGAAAAACTTCGAATATTACTTAACCTTGATGATTTGCCCAAGCGCATGGAGTGTTTTGATATTAGTCACCTCAGCGGTGAGTCCACCGTCGCTTCGTGTGTCGTTTTCGGTGTCGAAGGTGCGGTCAAAGCCGAGTATCGTCGGTTTCAGATTAAAGACATCACGCCCGGGGACGATTACGCTGCCATGCGCCAGGCACTGACTCGCAGGTACACCAGGTTGCTGAAAGAGAATCAACGGATACCCGAAGTGTTATTCATCGATGGTGGTAAGGGCCAGGTGTCGGTCGCGCAACAGGTAATGGAAGATCTGCAGCTCGAGGACATCGAAATCGTCGGTGTCTCCAAAGGACCGGAGCGGCGACCCGGAGAAGAAACTTTATTACTGGTACGTACTGGCGAAGAAATTCAAATGAAGCATGATTCACCTGCGCTTCATCTGATTCAGCAGATTCGTGATGAGGCGCATCGCTACGCGGTTTCCGGTCATCGGGCTTCTCGGGCTAAAAACCGGCGGAAATCGGTGCTTGAAGAACTTCCGGGGCTGGGTCCGAAGCGCCGCAAACTGCTACTGACACACTTCGGCGGTATCAGGGCGTTGCAAAACGCCAGCGTCGAAGATATTGCAAATGTACCGGGGATCAGTCAACAACTGGCGCAACTTGTGTACGATTTTTTTCATGAACAATAATTTGCGATTTTAATGAACCTGAATATCCCGACAATGCTGACCCTGGCTCGCATACTGTTGTTGCCGGTCATCTTATTGATTTTCTATCTGCCGGTGCCGTGGGCACGGCCGGTGTGCTGCGCGGTATTTCTGATTGCAGCAATCACGGACTGGCTCGATGGCTATCTCGCACGCAAATGGCAGATAGAGTCTGACTTTGGCGCGTTTCTCGATCCGGTGGCCGACAAACTAATGGTGGCCACTGTGCTAATTCTGCTGGTGGAAGATGCCTCTGCATGGTGGTTGTCAGTGCCGGCGATTATTATTATCGGGCGTGAAATCACCATCTCTGCACTGCGTGAATGGATGGCCAATGTGGGCGCACGGGCCAAGGTGGCAGTGAGTTACCTGGGCAAGGTCAAAACCACGATGCAAATCACTGCACTGGCTATGCTGCTGTACCAGAACGATATGTTCGGTTTGCCGATTTATCAGATCGGAATCGTCGCGTTGTATGTGGCCGCGGCAATTACCATCTGGTCTATGGTCGACTATCTGAGCGTTGCGTTTAAAGCTGAACCTGGGGACTAACTTACTGCAATGCCTTATTTTCAGGCATATCCACAGGTAACCCGCTCGGCACAGTTGCCGGAATAACAAAGCGCTTGCTTTGTGCCTGTTCACCGGTAAGTGACTCAAGAAACGCCACCAGTGCTTCTACTTCGCTTTCGTCAATCTTCGGAAGCGATATATCGATGTTGGCTGTTTGACGCCGGGTTTCGAGTCTGTCCTGCATGATCACAAAATCAATCTTCTCAAGCCATGGCGCTGCTGGCAGGTTGGCTATGTCAGTAGTCCACGCGGCTCGTGATGTGAGTGGGTCACGGTGGTGGTTAATCATTTCTTTAAGGGTCGGGTAGGCCCCGTTGTGACCATAAGGTGCAGTCAGTGCAATATTGCGCAGCATCGGCACACGAAAGCGGTAGGCATCTTCAATGCGATCACTTTCGCCAATCCGTCCGGTATCACGTGCTATGGGATCAAAGGCGCGAGTGCGGCCCGGCCCGTATGCAGGTAGCGCCAGCGCTTTAAAACTGTGACTGCTAAACAGCGCGCCACTGTGGCAGTTGCTGCAAGTGGCTTTGCCGAAGAACAGATCTTTGCCTTGCAGTTGTAACGGGCTCAATGCTTGTTTGTCGCCGTTAAGCCAGAGATCATAAGGACTGTCTGTGCTGATAAACTCAGTGGCGATAAACGCAGCCAGTGCATTGGCAATTGGTACAATGGTGATTTGCCCGGCATGGTCAATAGTATCGAAGGCATTAATAAAACGGTCTGCATACGCGGGAATACCACGAACCCGTTTTGCTATAATCGGCCACGCGTAGTCAATGCGGTCATTACGTGCACCACCCACTTCGTTTTCCTCGTTGGACCCTGCCATCTCGGTTTCTGATGTCATTGGAAACAGAGCCTGGGCGGCAAGTACAGAGTTTAAACCCTGCGGCAACCACTCCTGTGCCGGAGTATTGAATTTGTTGCCGTAAATATCGCTTTTACTAATGCGGCCGTCGTGCATCAGTGTATTGATTTCTTTTGCGCCAAGATTCCATAGTGCAGGTGCGTTGCGCGGTACACGGCGTTCTATTCGATCACTGCCTGTACCTGTGGTGCGTGCCGGCCCAAGTCCAACACCACCTTCTCCGATACCCAGAGATAGTCCGTCTGAAGTACCAAAAGCAGGGTGATGGCAGGTGCTACAACTGATGTTGCGATTGCCGGAAATTATTTTGTCGTAAAACAACAGACGGCCCACTTCAGCCTGCGCGCTGTTAAACCGGTTAAAGTCGGTCTCTGTCAGCGGTGTTTCTGCCAGAACCGCCGGTGTATAAAGGCAGACACTTATCGCGAGTAGCCGTAGTGGTCGTTTTAACACTGATTGTATGGAGCGCAGCATAGGCATAACTAGCGAAACGGATATAACCATGCTTTGTAGTCTTCGATCAGAATATGTGCTTCTTCTATCTGGTCTTTAGACATTTTCTTAATGACTTCTTCAAGACTGATGGCAGCATCCGGATCACCACCAATCGCTGAAAGCGTGTACCACATATAGGCTCTTACTAAATCGATTGCAGGCAGTCCTCTGCCGACTTCGTAGTACCAGCCTACACCGGACTGTGCGCCGGGGTGGCCCTTCATAGCAGATCGCAAATACCACTCAAACGCCCGCCGGTCGTCACGTGTAACGCCCAGGCCCATCGCATACATTATACCGATGAGTTCCTCGGCTTCTGCGTTTCCTGAGCGTGCTGCAACCCAAAGCGCTTGATACGCCGTTTTGTAATCGCCAGCGTCCATTAAGTCGCGGGCTTGTTCAAGCTCTGCGGTCGCAACAGAGCACAGTGATAATGAAGTGATCAGTGCGATGAGTTGTCTGGTAACGGGTTTCATACTGGCCTGCAATAGTCCGGTGACAACATGGTGACCGTTGTCACCGGATATTTTCCGTTTACTTAACGTCTGCGTCGCGTGCTGCGTTAATTTCACTCTCGGCAGTAGCAACGGCACCGGTTAAAGCATCAAACACCTGCTCACCACGGGTAACGTTCTCTTTAAACCAGTCATACACTGGTGCTGCCGCTTCTTTAAACGCTGCTTTCTGAGCAGGGGTAGGGACGTACAAATCGCCACCGCCGGCAACAAAATCCTGATACGCCTGAATAGATTTGCGTTTTGGTGAAGCAAACGTTGCCTGCTGCAGTGCGTAGAAGCCATCAACAATCACGCGACGATGGTCTTCAGAAAGGCCTTTAAATGACTCGTTAGACATCCACCACAATGCACCCATATACGCGTGACCATCGAGGGTCAGGTACTGGAGGCCCGCATCAGGAAATTTCATCCCCATAATGTCAGTAATACCGTTTTTTGAGCCTTCAACAACACCGGTCTGAAATGAAGTAAACAGCTCGGGCCACGGGATTGGTGTTGGCGCTGCACCCAGTGCCTTGACCAGTTCTTGTGGCAGGTCGGCGACGACTGTGCGAATTTTCAAACCTTCCAGATCACCTGGTTCAGCAACTCTGCGCTCAGTGTTGGCAAAGTTACGCCAGCCACCAGTGTTACCAATAGTCATTAAGCGAATAGCATCACCGGAGTCTTCCAGCGCCATATCACGGACAGTGCGAGTGAAGTCACCGGAGAGCACGTGTTCGGCAATGCGATCATCTGCCATGAGGTAGGGCAGGTCTAGTACCTGAACATACGGGAATAGCCCTGCAGCACCACCGGAAGTAGAGATGTAGACGTCAATAGAGCCATCGGCAACACCCTGCAGACATTCGGCACCGTTGGAGCAAAGTTGTGTACCGATAAACAGTTCAACTTCGATCGCACCGTTTGAGGCACTTTCTACATAGTTTTTGAAAACCACCAAACCGTCATAGTCTTCGTCATTTTCGTTTGAATTGGCGGTTGCGCGTAAAGTGATGTCGGCGGCGTGTGCGGCACTGATTGCACCCAAGCCAAGCGATGCGGCCAGTGCCACGGTGGTAGCCAGTTGTTTAAACATAATCGATAAGCCTCTCTCGTTTAGAATATTTTTCTATGGTTACCTTGCTACAAAAACCCGGCAAGGCGCGGGACAGTCAGTGACAGTGCTGGTACAAAAGTGATTAGCAGAATCACTAAAATCTCTACAGCCAGAAATGGCAGAATAGCGCGTGCAATAGTGGTGACCCGTTCTTTTGAAACCGCGGCAGCAACAAACAACACCAGACCCATTGGTGGTGTGGCAAGCCCTACGGTCAGATTAACGCACATAATAATCGCGAAGTGCACCGGCTCTACACCAAGGCTGATAAATACCGGACCGAGAATTGGCCCGAGAATAATAATGGCTGGCCCGGCGTCGAGAAACATACCGACCATAAACAACAGCAGGTTAATCAGAAACAACAATAACAGCGGGTTTTCTGTGAGCGTTAGAATAAATGCAGCCAGTTGTTCCGGTGCATGGCTCAGGCTGACAACGGTTTTAAAAGACATTGCCGCACCCACCAGTAACAGCACCACAGATGATGTCAGACCGGCACGAGTTAATACATCAGGTAAGTCACGAAATCTGAGTGTGCGGATAACAAACAGTCCGATGAATAACGCATAAGCCACGGCGACGGCAGCGGCTTCTGTTGGTGTGAAGACACCGCCCAGTATGCCGCCAAGTATGATCACCGGGGTTAGCAGCGGGAAGAAAGCTTTTAGCCCGGCGCGGCCGCGTTGCTTCCACGTGTACTTTTCGCTTGCGACCGGAAAGTCATAGCGATCAGCCATGTATTTAACCATTAGCATCAGCCCCGAGCCGATCAGTATCCCCGGTACGATGCCGGCGAGAAAAAGTGCCGCGACACTTTCACCCATCACATAGGCATAAATGATCATGATGCCCGACGGTGGAATGATTGGCCCGATCACTGAACTCGCTGCCGTTATTGCTGCTGCGAACCGTCGCGTATAGCCCTGCTTTTCCATGGCAGGTACCAGCATTGAACCAAGAGCGGATGTGTCTGCCACGGCCGAACCTGAAAGTCCTGCAAACAACATAGAAGAGAGTACATTGACATGCGCCAGCCCACCGCGCAGATGCCCCATCAGTGCTTGTGAAAATTCTACCAGTCGTGCGGTAATGCCGCCGCGGTTCATTAACTCACCGGCCAGCATAAAAAAAGGTATCGCCATCAGCGGGAAGCTGTCCATACAGTTGTAGAGGTTGCGGTATAACAGGGTGATGTCGCGCTCTTGCCCGTTCAGAAATAACAACGCGCCCGGTGCAGCTAGCAGTGCGAAAAAAACCGGCAGCCCGATCATCAGCAAAACCAAAAAAACCGGGAGGAACCAGATAAGCATTATTCGGCTCCTCTGTTGATCATGGCAGGTTCGTTTTTATCTGCAGCCTGCGGATCAAACAGCGCTACGATTCGCGAAAGAATAAGCTCGATGTTAACCAGTATCAGCATCACAATACCCACCAGCAGTGATGTCATCATCCAGCTGCGCGGTACCCGATACCATTCGTCAAAAGACAATGACAAAGGCACATACAACGATGCGGTAGCAAAACGACCACCCAGACCGGTGACTTCTTTCCAGCCGATTTTTACAGCAACAACAAGAACCACCAGAGACACCATGAGTAATATAATTTGCAGCAGCTTTGAAATTATATTGGGTAGAATGACGTCGATAGTGTCAATCGCTACAAAACCGCCTTCCCGAAGTGCAGTGGGTGCCATCAGACCGGTCATCCACAACATGCAAAAGCGTGCTGCTTCGTCCGGCCATGGCAGAGCGTTACCGAGTATGTAACGGCAGTACACCTGCAATAAGATCACAAACACCATCACCGAAATAGCAAATACGCCTATCCATTTTCCTGCGGTGAGCAGTGGTGTGTTGATCGCTTGCAGGCCGCGCAGTAGAGACCGCAACGCATTCATTCAAGATCCTCCAGCCTGTCCATCATAACAGACGATGATCAGGCGGCATTGCCACAAGGCGAAGTGAAAGTACCGGTGCTTCCGCGGTAAAAGGCCAGCGGTTCGGCCAGATGTTCGGAGGTTGCCTGCTGAACGGCGCGCTGCACGCGTCCAAGAATAATGACATGATCACCGGCCTCGTAAATTGCTTCACGCGAGCAGTCAAAACGCACCAGGCAATCGTCGAGTACGGGTACGTCAAAACTGTTGATAGCGAGGTTTTGATCTTTCAGCCGTGCCGGATTGCGTGCGACTTCCATACACAATGCCTCCTGACGGGCATTAAGTACATGGATTGAGTAGTGCTCTGCATCGGTAAATGTGTTGAATCGCGAACATTGCTTATCCAGCGACCACAGTACCAGCGGTGGTGTAAGCGAGACTGATGAAAAACTGTTGGCAGTGATTGCAGCAGGTCCGTCTAAACCCGCTGCAGTAACAATAGTCACACCGGTGCCAAAACAACCCAGTGCATCACGAAATAACCTTTGATTGGACACATCAGGAACAAAGCTGTTATCAGCGTCCTGTTGTTCAGGTTGCCTTGCTGTGGATAAGCTCATTAAGGTACCTCGCTTCCCAGCGCCGCCTCGTAGAGTTCGTACCAGCTTTCACGCGACAGTTTTACCTTTAACGCATCGCTGATAGTAGCGATTCTGTTGAGGTTGTTCGTGCCAAGTACAGGCAGCACTGTTGCCGGATGATAAAGTAAAAAAGCCACAGCCACGGCAGCACGGTCAGTACCGGACTCTTCAGCAATGCGGTCCATGCGTGTTGCAAGCTCACCGGTTGAAGTCATCAGTTCACCGCCACCCAGTGGAGACCAGGCCATCATGGCATGGCCATGCTGCTGGTGAAATGCAAGGTCACCATTGGTAAAGGGACTGATCTCTGCCAGTGACAGTTCTATCTGATTAGTGACCAGTGAGTTGCTCATGGCAGATTGCAACAGTTTCCAGTCCCAGGGTTTAAAGTTTGAAACGCCTGCTGCACCGACCTTACCCGAGTTAATCAGTCCATCGAGTGCAGCACCGGTTTCGTTGTGATCCATTAACGGGTCCGGGCGATGTATTAACAGCAAGTCGATATGTTCAATGGCCATATCAGTCAGTGACTGGTTGACAGACGCTTCAATGTGTTTTGCAGAGGTATCGTAGTACTTGACGCGTTTGTCACTATACCGCCCCATTGGTGCGACAATGTCGCACTTGGTGACAATTTCCATCTTACTTCTAAGGCTCGGGTTCTTGCGCAGGGCTTCACCGAGTATGGCTTCAGCCGTATAGCCACCGTAGATATCAGCCTGGTCAAAGGTGGTGATGCCCTGATCAAGACAGCTTTGGATTTTTGCTTCTACATGGCTCGAAGAGGTATCGCTGTCGTCACCTATACGCCACATGCCATAGATTAACTGGCTGAACTCAAGTTTATCGTTTAGCTTTATTCTGTTCATTATCGGCGTTCACCAACGGCTAGCGGGGTAGAGGGGGCACTGGCAGGTACGCGGCCATAGGCTTCTGGCAGCGAACAATTGTTCAGGTGTGGAAGTACCTTACTGCCAAAGTGTTCTGCTTCTTCCAGGTGCGGGTATCCGGAAAATATAAAGGAACGAATACCCATTTTCTGGTACTGCTGCAGGCGTTCAATGATCTGTTCCGGTGAACCGACCAGCGCTGCACCGCAACCGGAACGTGCGCGGCCAACACCTGTCCATAACAACGGTTCTATAAAGCCATCGTCAGCGGCAAGTTCACGGTTTTTGGCTTGATGGCTGACGCCAAGTGACGTTGAATCAAGCGCACGTTCTCTGATCGCGCGTCCTTGCTCGTCATCGAGTTTCGACACTATGTAGTCAGCGTACTCACGCGCTTCGGCTTCGGTATCGCGAACAATCATATGCACTCGCAAGCCGTAATCGAGGGTACGGTTGTAGCGTTCTGCAACTGCATTAACGGCTTTCATACGACCTTCCAGCTCGTCCATTTTTTCCGGCCACATCAGATAAACATCACAGTGCTGACCGCAAAGTTCCAATGCCGGTGGTGAGTAACCGCCGAAGTAAAGCAGCGGACCACCGGTCTGGTAGGGGCGCGCCGGGTCGGTGGTCAGGTCGCTGAACTGATAAACCTCGCCCTGGTAGTTGATCTCATCCTGCGTCCAGGCCTGCTTGAGAATCTCTACGACTTCCCGGGAGCGCTGGTAGCGAAACCCGCTGTCTGCTTTTTCACCCGGAAAATCAGACGAAATAATATTGACTGTCAGCCGGCCCTCAAGCATGTGATCTAGCGTGGCAATTGTGCGGGCCAGCATAATCGGCTGCATTTCACCACAACGTACCGCTGCAAGCAGGTTGATTTTGGAAGTAATAGGCGCACAGCCGGCAACAAAGCTCAATGTGTCCTGGCCTACCTGATAGGACGACGGACACAGGATGTTGCGGAACCCCTGCGCCTCTGCCGTTTTAACAATCTCGGAGCAATGTGCCCAGGACGATCGCAAATCGCCGTCCGGCACGCCAAGAAACTGGTAGTCATCAGAGCACAGCGCCGAAAACCATGAGACTTCAGCTGCGTTTAATTCCGACGATGTAATGGGGACCACAGACATGACGACCTCCTGAAATTTGCTGCTCAGACTAGCATCCGTAAATAGGTAAAGCAATGGTGTATCAATTTTTGATTGCCGAGTTGTGACAATATCGGTTTATCGTGCTTTAATCACCTGCGATACAGCAATATTCACGAAAAAAGTCGGTGTTATTTCCAGGCAATATAGCGATACTCGTATGAGATGCAGGTGTAGCACTCGGGTATCAATCTAAACAGTTTTATGATGATCAAGGGTAGTGTGTTAGTGACAGTGCCGGACAAAACCACTAAAAGCAGAAACACTCCGGCAATGCCGGGTGCGGGCGTTGTTGCGCTTGCAGGAAATCCACCGGCTGATTCGACCTTAATCCCGCTGTATCTGCAGATCAGTGAGTCCATCAGCCGCGAGATTGCGGCAGGGCGTTTTGCCGAAGGTGATCGGCTTCCACCGGAACGCGATCTTGCCAGGCAATTCGGCACAACGGTGCGTACCTTGCGCAAAGCGCTCAACGAGCTGCAAAAGCAGGGCATGCTGGAAAGCGTGCAAGGCTCCGGCAACTATGTCAGAGCCACTGATCAGGCACGCAGCATATACTCAATGTTTCGTCTTGAGCTGCCTGACGGCGGTGGTTTGCCGACAGCACAAGTGTTGCACATAGAAGAAATGCAAAAGCCTGAAGACTTACCGGCGTTTGGAACTGCTGATCGAGCCACTTGTGTAAGACGGTTACGATGCCTTGATCAAATAGCAATTGCGATAGAAGAAATCTGGCTGGACAGCGATGCCGGTCATATTGATATCAATCAGCTGGGTGATTCTCTTTATCGCTACTATCAGTTGAAGCTCGGGTTCTGGATTCATCGTGCAGAAGACCGGGTGTCTGTGAAAGAACTACCCGAGTGGACGCCTGACAGTTTTGGTAGCAATGCCGGTGAGACTTTCGGATATATAGAGCGCTTCAGCTGGGCACAGCACAGTGTCCCCGTTGAATATTCCAGAACCTGGTTCAATCCGGTCAAAGCGCGTTATGTACAGCGTTTGAAGTAACTTTAAGAAAACTACAAAGACTATTTATGACAACAATTCACTATGGCATTATTGGCTGCGGCATGATGGGTCAGGAGCACCTGCGCAACATAGCGTTGCTGCCGAATACAAAAGTGGCGGCGATATTCGAACCGGACGAACAGATGGCAGCTCACGCTGCAGCGCTTGCACCGGACGCGGTTTTTACCAGCAGCATAGAATCATTGCTCAATATAGAACAACTCGACTGCTATTTGATTGTAAGTCCTAACTTTCGACACATGGAGCAGCTTGAGTTGTTAGCAGCGCGCCCGTTACCTGTTCTTGTTGAAAAGCCGCTGTATACCAACCCTGAAGATACCTCACGCATCCAGCGTTTTATCGATGACTACAATGCACCGGTGTGGGTTGCTATGGAGTATCGGTATATGCCTCCGATAGCAGTATTTCTCGAAGAAGTGCAGCAAGTGACCGGTGGAATAAACATGCTGAGTATTCGCGAGCATCGCTTTCCGTTCCTTGAAAAGGTAGGCGACTGGAATCGCTTTAATCATCAGACTGGTGGTACGTTTGTCGAGAAATGTTGTCACTTCTTTGATCTTATGCGGCACGCAATAAAGGCAGAACCAATACGCGTGATGGCTTCCGGTGGTCAGAACGTAAATCACTTATCTGAAAGCTATGCAGGCCAGGTGCCCGATATCTTCGATAACGGTTATGTGATTGTTGATTTTGAAAACGGTGCGCGTGCCATGCTTGAGCTATGCATGTTTGCCGAGGGGTCGCGATATCAGGAAGAGATAAGCGCTGTCGGCAAGCATGGCAAAATTGAAGCCAGGGTACCGGGCCCGGGCCGCTTCTGGCCTGAAAATCTCGGAACACCGCCGGTTCCACAGGTAATAGTCAGCCCGCGTGACCCCGCCGGACCGCAGGAAAGAGAAGTACCCGTCGACCCGACACTACTGGATGCAGGAGACCACAATGGTTCGACTTTTTACCAGCATCAAAAATTTCTCGACGTAGTTCGTCAGCAAGGAAAAGTAGAAGTCACGCTGGATGATGGCAAAAAGGCAGTATTAATGGGCATGGCCGCACAGCGCAGCATGATCGAAAAGCGCGCTATCGAGATGAGTGAATTCGACAGCTGAAGCACCTCGTCGTCAGGAGCGTGGTAATCAAGTTTCCACACGCGAGTCAATTTGATTGCGATACGAGCCGTGTCAGCGGCCCGTGAAACGCAAAAGCGTTCTAATTAATTAGTTAGGCAACACTCAAAATGGAGCACTGATTCAGATGATAGGCGAAGTAAACGTGGCTCGCCGCAGGCGCATCTAACAGGCAAGCCCGCTGCAGGCGACATCCAACCCGCAAATTCCAACCTATGATAAAATAATCACTCCAGGCAACGAACACCTACACACCGGGATAAACAAATAATGAAAACCATGAGTTGCAATCAACTTGGTGGCGCTTGCGACCAGACATTCAGCGCAGAAACCTTCGAAGAAATGGCAGAGCTAAGTAAAGCGCATGGAATGGAAATGTTTCAAAAGCAGGATGAAGCTCATCTCAAAGTCATGGGAGAGATGAAAGCACTGATGGAAAAGCCCGGTGCGATGGAAGAATGGTTTGCGGCTAAGCGAAAAGAGTTTGAAGATCAGCCTGACGACTGATCAATCCTGCTTTTGCAAGATTCTAGAATGCGCCCGCCTTAGCGGGCGTTTTTGTT
>CALHCI010000026.1 GCA_937931165.1 uncultured Granulosicoccaceae bacterium | reverse complement strand
AAAAAAATCACGAAGTTTTAGCCGTTGAATGTGTCAATTATTCAACGTCGCGAATCGACACAAAAGTGCTAATCGGTTTTAGACTTTGTGCGGATTCGGTGATATACCTAGAGGTGTCCGATTGGTAGTGAACTTACCAGTCGTATGCAATCGAGGTTAAGAACTCCAGAGGAGGTTGTCATCACCCTGACATACGACAAGTCAAACCCGATTACAGCTTGCCGCAACAAGGCACGCCTGTCCGCGATACCGCTTTCAACAGCGGCTCATCTATCATCACGCTACCAGTGTTCCGGACTTGTCGACAATAACAATACGCCAGCGGCGTGACAGATGTTCATACGCAATTTTCAACATTTAACTATATAACAGGGGAAAAGCGAATGAATCTTAGGATTTCAGGTCATCATCTGGATATCACTGATTCTCTCCGTCACTTCATCGCATCAAAGATGGACCGGCTTGAGAGGCATTCTAACGATGTACAGAATATACATGTCATATTAAACGTCGAAAAGCTTAAGCAGAAAGCGGAGGCGACGGTAAGACTTAAAGGAACGCAGTTGTTCGCAGATACCAGCGATACTGATATGTACGCCGCAATTGATACTTTAACTGATAAACTGGACAGGCAGTTAATCAAGCATAAAGAAAAAGTAAAAGGGTATTCTCGAGGCAGGCTCAGTGACATCAGCAGTACTGATGATGTGGTAGTTGATAGCGAAGGGCACCAACAGCCTGTGATGTAACTTAACCTAACCCACGCAATCACACTTGCTTGCCGGTATAAGCCGGCAAGCACATTTAAGCGTGTGGATTAACACGGACTGCCACTCAGTGCTTTCATTGATACATGATTGTTGTGTGTAATTAATTTCTCTATTGTCCAAGCTGTGTATTGTGGCAGTGCATCGAGGCAGTGCGTCGTGGTTCAATTCCATTGAGCAATACAAATCCGGCTTCGTCGCGTATGATTAACGTTGGCATGGTTTAGATTGGTCGGAGCGGTCGTGCAAAAAATTAACATTCAATTCACGTTATTCTCTGCTTTTTATTCACCATTAATTGCAACGTTCTCGGGCGGATTTCTCAAAGAAGAGGGGCTCGATGTCGACTGGTCGGTCGCCTCGCCTGGTACCTCTGCACTGGATGCACTTAAAGAGGGCTCAGCGCAAGTGGTGCAATCGGCGCTTAGCCAGGGATTTACTGCGCTTACCAATGGAGAGCAAAGTAATATCAGGCATTTTGCACAGGTCAATGAAATGGACGGTTTTTTTGTTACTGCAAAAACGCCTGATGCCGATTTTCACTGGCGCAAACTTGAAGGGGCAAGAGTGATTCTGTTTGGTGGTGGTCAACCACTGGTCATGTTTAAGTATGCGTGCCACAAAGCCAGGATTGATTTTGACAAGATAGATGTGATCAATGTTGGTGGTGCCGCTGAGATGGATGCAGCTTTTCGAAACGGGGAGGCAGATTATGTACAACAACAGGGCCCATTCCCACAGCAGTTAGAAGCAGATGGAGTCGGGCATATTGTGGCCCAGGTTGGACCGAAAGTGGGGTTGTGCGGGTTCTCAAGTCTGGCCGCAACCACGGACTGGCTGGCGACTGATATGGCGCAGTCCTTTACCCGCGCCTATCAAAAAGCGCGCAGTTATATGAATACAGAAAGTGCTGCAGAAATCGCACGTGCACAACAGACATACTTTCCGAATATAGATATTGCTGTGTTGACTGATTGCATCGCAACTTATCAGCAGCTGGGTAACTGGTCTCCGCATATCGATATCACCAGCGCGGCCTATGAAGCGACGCTGGATATTTATCAGTATGCCGGGGACCTGAAGACCCGGTACGCCTATGAGGATGTCTGCGCCGCCCCGCCAGCGGTAACCAGGTAGGGCTGAATCACACTGGTATGCGTTTCTAACGTTATGTAACAGTTCTCCGTTGAATTGACAGAGTTTCGGCGATAGGTTTATTCATTGATAAGCTGGAAGTGTCGAACGGAGGCACCCATGAAAACCGACCCTAAGCCCATTAATCCTAAGCGTCGTCGTTTATTGCAAGGTGCTGCAGTGTTTGCTGTCGGGGGAGTGATTGGCCCGGCAGTTGCCGGCACGGGCATTGGTTTACCTGTCGAAAACGCTGCAGTTGTTTCCGGTAAAGTAGTTAGCAAAGTAGACGAGCCGGTTAAGTCTATGCTGTTACACAACCATTCGGCTCAGACTGTTGAGATCGAGCGGTTTGCTAATGGTGGCGTGATGTTTGACGGCGAGACTGTCGATTGTAACGGGGCTTGTGTTGATCAGCGTTTGACACTTGCACCGGGTGAAGAAAAGCTGATTCAGTTTGATAAGCGAGCTTTGTTCAGTCGATCGGATCGTGCGGGAACCGCATTAAACATGCAATCTGAAGTCACTCGTTTGCACGAGGGTACGCGAGTAATTCCTTTTACTGCTGTCGTGAGTAATGGGGTTGCTACGCTATAGCAGCCTTCGAATAGCCTGTACAGATTTGCTGCACAAGATTATTTGTGAATTGCCCTGGCGGCACTTGAGGATTCAGCGTCCTTCCGTGCCATCGAAAGTTTCACCCAGTGAAAATGGTGAGTGCAATCGCATACGTGCTTTGTCAGTTGAGATAATCGCAAGCACTACAATAGTGACAATATAAGGCAGACTTGATAATAGCTGCGATGGAATACTGGCTCCCATCGACTGAGCGATTAACTCACCGAGTGACACCATGCCAAACAGTAAAGCACCAAACGCAATACGACCGGTTTTCCAGGTGCCAAATACTACCAGCGCAACGGCTATCCAGCCCCGCCCCGCAATCATGCCATCAGCCCATAACGGGGTATAGATAGTTGACGCATAAGCACCCGCAAAGCCTGCCAGTAAACCACCGAATGCAACACAACCATAGCGGATAAGAAACACTGGAAACCCGAGTGCCTGCGCCGCATGCGGGTTTTCTCCGGTTGACCGAATGGCCAGTCCGAGTCTCGTGTGCTTGAGCGTATAGCCAATGATGATCGCCAATAGAAAGGTCATATAGACAACCAGGTTTTGCTGGAATAACACCGGGCCAATCAGCGGTATTTCACTCAGTACCGGTATTTGTATACCGTCTGTTGAGGGAATAGTGAGGCTTTCGTAGTCACGGCCAATCAATGCAGACAAGCCAAGCCCGAGGATCCCAACTGCCAGTCCGCTTGCTACCTGATTCGCCAGAAAAGTGATGGTGGTTAGTGCAAACACCAATGAAATTAATACGCCTGCAACTCCTGCCACTGCGAACCCAAGCAAATGGTTCCCTGTTTCGTAAGTCACCAAAAAACCAATAGCTGCGGACACAGCCATCATGCCTTCAACGCTCAGGTTTAAGACGCCGGATTTTTCGGCCACCAGCTCACCCAGGGCTGCCAGTAAAAAAATGGTGGCGGCGCTGAATGTGCCAGCGAGAAAGAATTCAAGCGTGCTCACGTTACATGATCCGAAGTGGCAGAAAGAGAAGCGCTGCGTATTGGTTTGAACTGGTAATGAACCAGTGTGTACACCGCGAGATAGAAAATAAGCAATAGCCCCTGAAATACATGAACGGCACTGATCGGGAGATTTGCCGACACCAGAGCGACGTCACCACCAATCTGAAGCACTGCTAAAAAGAATGCAGCGAACACAATCCCTAACGGGTTTAACGCGCCCAGATAGGCGACGATGATTGCAGAGTATCCGTAGCCTGAGGTGACGGATCGCTGTAGTTGGCCGATGGGCCCTGCGACTTCGCTCATGCCTGCAAGGCCTGCGGCAAAGCCTGCCAGCAGCAAGCTCACCCACACGGCTTTTTTGGCACTGAAGCCAGCATAGGTGGCCGCTTGTGGGGCCAGCCCGCCGACTACCAGTTTAAAACCACCGAAGTGTCTTTCCATAAACAGCCAGATAACGATGGTGAAGATAATGGGAATGGCTATAGAGGTGTTTAACCTGACACCGGAAAACAGCGGTTCAAACAGAGCTTCGTTTTGAAACATCACAGTTTGCGGAAAATTAAAACCCATCGGGTCTTTCCACGGCCCAAGCAGCAGGTAATACAGCAGCTGCAAAGCGATAGAGGTAAGCATCAATGTCACCAGTATTTCATTGGCGTTGAAGCGGGTTTTTAAAAACGCTGCAATCGCCGCCCATGCCATTCCGCCTAGTGCACCCAGTATAATCATCGCCGGTAGTAACCAGTCGGAGGTGCTGTCGACAAAATACACAGGCACTGAACTTGCCGCGATTGCGCCAACGATCATTTGCCCTTCTGCGCCGATATTCCAGACTTTGGCGCGAAAGCCGACTGCCAGTGCCTGTGCAATGAGCAATAGTGGTCCAAACTTCAGAAACACTTCAGTAATGGAATAGAAGTTTTCGAACGGTGCGATAAAAAATGAATACAAGGTCTGGCCGACCGGCTTGTTAAGGATAAATAACAACCCGGAACAAACGATGGTCGAAAGCACCACTGCCGAAAGTGGCGCTGCGATTAACATCAGTCGCGAAGCGTGCTCACGTCGTTGAAGTTTAAACGGCATGCCGGGTTTCCTGCTTGCTGCCAGGGCTTTGACCGATCATATACTCACCGATGTCGTTAGGAGTAACGTCTGCTGTGTTGAGCGATGGGGAAAGGTTGCCACTATTGATCACATGTAGTCTGTCGGTAATCTCAAACAGTTCTTCGAGTTCTTCTGACACGATTAACACAGCAATACCTGAATCTCGCAGGTTGAGCAATCGTTGACGAATTGCGGTAGCCGCACCAATGTCTACTCCCCAGGTGGGTTGTGCGACGAACAGCAACTTTGGTGACAACATCAGCTCACGCCCGATAATAAATTTTTGCAGATTGCCTCCTGACAGTGAGCCTGCAACAGCGTTTACTCCACCGCAGCGAACATCGAATTCTTGAATGCATTCATCCGTTTGGCTCTGTAGTTTTTTACGTTGAATAAATCCGCCTTTTAACAGACCTTTATCAAATGTGGTAAGAAGCGTGTTTTGTGCGAGCGACATCAGTGGTACCGCACCACGCCCAAGTCGCTCTTCAGGCACAAACGCAAAACCAAGAGCCCGGCGTTGGGCGGCGCCAAGATAGGTAACCGGCTGCCCCATCATGCGGATAGCATTGGTGGCAAGGTTACGATCAATTTGCTCACCTGATATGAGCCGTGACAATTCTGCCTGCCCGTTGCCTGAAACACCGGCAATGCCAACTATCTCACCGCCGTGGACCTGTATATTGATATCACGCAGGCTGGTGCCGAAAGGATCGTCAGAAGCGACGGATACTGATTCCAGTTGCAGCAATGCCTGTTCGCTTTTCGGTTTGTCTGATCTGCTTTGAATGGACGCCACTTCGTGTCCGATCATCAGGGTGGCGAGTTCCTGTGTGCTGGTGATCGTCGGGTCTATCGTCCCTGCAACTTTACCGCCTCGCAGTACCGTGGCAGTGTCACACAACTCACGGATCTCTTCGAGCTTGTGTGAGATAAATAAAATTGCAACGCCGCTATCGCGTAGTTTGCGTAGCGCTTTGAACAACGCACTGATGTGTTGCGGCGGTAATACTGACGTTGGTTCGTCGAGTATGAGTAGTTTTAGATCCTGTAGCAGGCAGCGAATGATTTCAACGCGCTGGCGCTCCCCGACAGATAGAGAGTGCACCGAGGCATCAGGGTTAACAGTCAGTTGAAAGCGCTCGCCAATCTCTCTGATTTTTTGCGATAAGTCATGTCGCGGACCGGGAATTGTCAGAGAAATATTTTCAACCACGCTTAATGTTTCGAAAAGTGAGAAGTGCTGAAACACCATGCCAATGCCAAGCTTGCGGGCGGCAGCCGGGTTGCGTAGTTGAACGCGTTGTCCCTGCCACAACATTTCACCACTGTCACCCTGAATAAGCCCGTAGACCAGCTTCATTAACGTGGACTTGCCAGCACCATTCTCTCCCAGAACGGCATGGATAGAATTGGCATGCACGTCGAGACAGATATTGTCGTTGGCAACAACAGACGGGTAGCGCTTGGTGATATTTTTCAGTGACAGCAGAGGAAGGTTTGCAGACATAGGCGGGCAACAGTTGCTGGCTGCGGGTATATCACTACCCGCAGCGCTTGTGGTTACTGCGAAAGGTTAAACAAACGTGTTACTTGGGCAGTGGCGAATTTACACCTTCAACGTGCCAGTCCATACCGAGTATAGCGCCATCTTCAAGCCTCTCACCGGATGGAATAACTTCTTCCCCTTCCTGATTCATCAGCGGGCCATCGTACACGTGGCGTGCACCGGAAGCGATTTCTTCGTGCATGGCATCGATGCGAGCTTTCATATCGGCACTTATGTCCGAGCTCCAGTCTTCTACTACTACGACGTTGTCGTTCATGCCCAGCCATTCGTTTTTACCTTCAAAACTACCTGCCAGATGAGCATCAACCGAGGCCACAAAGAACGGTGCCCAGTCTGTTTTCACCACACCGAGATATTTGGTGGGTGCATATTCTTTCATTGAGCTGTTCAGGTTAAATACATAGGCGCCGGCCTCTTCTCCAACGGTGACTACAGAGGGTGTGTCCTGTGCGTTAGAGAACAAAACATCTGCGCCGCCGGCCAACAGTGCTTTGGCTGAGTCCTGCGCCTTAGCAGGGTCAAACCATGAGTTGATCCAGATAACATCGACGGTTACTTCCGGGTCGACACTGCGTGCACCTAACGTGAAACCGTTAATTGTTGAGATAAGCTCAGGGATCGCAAATGCCGATACCACGCCAAGCTTTTTGGTTTTGGTGAGTTCCGCAGCTGCCATACCCATCAGGTAGGCGCCTTCGTAGTACTTTGCTGTGAACGGAGAAAAGTTCTCTGCAGTTTTATAGCCGGAGGCATGCAGAAACGTACGATCCGGATTGCGCTGTGCGAGTTTCAGTCCTGCATTCATGTATCCGAATGAACCGAGTAACAGGAACTGTTGTCCGTCTCCGATCATTTTGTTCATGATGCGATCAGCATCCGGGCCTTCCTGAATGTTTTCTATGGTGCTGACGTTGACGTCATCGCCATATTTTTCTTTGACTGCTGCAATACCTTCATTAAGGGCATGTGACCAGCCTACATCTGCAATCGGGGATGGTAGCAACACGCCTATCTCCAGTGGTTCGGCGCTGGCTGCAGTGCTAAACAGGCAGCCGGCGGTGGCAATGGCGGTGAGTGTGCGTGCCAGAGCATTTGGCAATTTGCGGGAAGTACTATTCATTGAGGCGTTGACTCCTGGTGTTATGGTTAATAGTGGGTGATTAAAAATGACCGTTTATAAGTTGGGGTAAACCACGCGCTCCACGTGTGATTGTGCTTCTGCAAACATCTGATATTCGTCCAGCCCCGGGAACTCGCCGTTGCGCCAGACAATGCGTCCGTTGATCATGGTGAGATCTACCGGTGCCGAAACACCGACTTTTGCCATCAGACTTTCGGGATCGTGTACCGCACCGATGTAGTCGACTTTGCGAGTGTCGAGCATAAAGAGGTCAGCAGCCTTGCCGGCACCCAAAGTGCCCAGATCAGGGCGTTGCAGCAAGTCTGCACCCCCTCGAGTGGCAAAATGCATAAAGCTGCGTGGTTCGGGTACGGCAAATTTATGTTGTGATGCAACCAGCGCCTGAAGCATATAAGCACTGTGAATACAGTGCATCAGGTTTGAGTTGTCGTTAGAGGCTGCACCATCGACACCGAGCCCAAGGCGTACGCCGGCGGCGTGCATCTCTGCTATCGGGGTGACTTCAGCGCCGACAAGATAAACCGGCTCAGGGCAGTGTGATACCCCGGTTTTAGTGCTGGCGAGTGTATTGATTTCACCGGCGTTAAGTTCCCAACAGTGAGCAAGCCAGACATCACTGCCGACAAAGCCGATATCTTCGCACCACTCAACAGTTCGCATGCCGGTCTGTTGGCGTATCACTTCGCTTTCACCTTCACCAACATGGCTGTGTAACAATACTTTTTTATCTCTGGCCAGGGCGATTGATTCGGTGAAAGTCTCGCGGTACGAGTTGACTGGCTGGCACGGAGCGATAACCACCTGACGCATACTGTACGGGGATGGGTCGTGATAGGTGTCTATCAGGCGTGCGCAATCGTCAATAAATTCATCTGTGCTTTCACGCATTTCATCGGGAATGGTACTGCCTTCCGATTTGGGCAGCGTATTACCGCCACGTCCGGCGTGGAAGCGCATGCCAAGCAGATCAGCTGCTTCGAATTGCCGGTCGATTATTTGTTTTCCCGCGTGCCTTGGAAAGTTATATTGATGATCAAACGCGGTAGTACAGCCGTGTTTAATCAGCTCACCCATCGCAGTGATTGATGCGTGATAGAAACACGCTTCGTCGAGTCGTGAGAATAGCGGGTATATTTTATCGAGCCACTCGAGGACTGAAAGTTTTGTCCAGTCCAGATGGGCATGGTTACGCACAAAGCACTGAAAAAAGTGATGATGCGTATTGATTAATCCGGGGTAGACGAAATGCCCCGAGGCGTCAATAACGGTTGTGTTTTCAGCAAGTGTTGTTTCATCGATATGTGCTTCGATGCGTGCAATTGATGCGCCGCTGACCAGCAGATCTGCATTGCGATGTACAGTGTTGTTGTCATCACAGGTAACAATGGCTTCGCAGGATTTAAATAGTGTATGTCTCATAGCGTCGCATCGCTGACGGTGTAGCCATCCGGCTTACGCAACTCATGGAGCTCGTATATCCCCGGCATTGTGATAAAACCCGGCAGGCTGCGAAGCCGGTGAAGCCAGCGGCGAATTGCCGGATAATCATCGTGTTCTATGCCGGCGTCAGGACTAAGTGCAGTATAAGGAAAGCAGGCGATGTCTGCGACAGTAGGAGTGTCACCGGTAAGCCACTGAAGGTTATTGATGCGTTGTTCGGTCAGGTGACTCTCGAGCTCTCTTAACACAACTTTAGCGCCTGTCTTAACCGCAGTTACGTTAACCGGTTTATTGAGCATGGAATGCAATCGCAGTTCACCGACTGTAGCAGTCAAACGAGACGCAAATCCGAGCCATTGAACAACCCGAGTAATTTGTGGTTTGCTGTGCACAGGCCACCAGCTATTGGATGGATCGTGCTGCTGCGCCAGCCAAACCAGCATTGCCTGCGTTTCTGTTAGTACTGTGCCGTCTGTTGTTGTTAAAACGGGGAGAGTGCCCGCTGGGTTCAGTTGTAACAGTGGTTCGCTCTTATGTTCCTGCCCCGGGTGAAAGTCTACTGCAATTGACTCATAAGTGACGTTCAGCAAACTGGCCATCAACCGTATTTTGTAGCAATTGCCTGACAATACATAGTTGTGGAGCGTAAACGACATTAGCAATTCTCCAGCGCGCCATAGTATGCGCCACGCTTTTTTAACCAGCGTCGATATGAGATTGACGTCAGGTCTGCTCTTGTTGGAATCTCAAGTCCCGGGTCAAGAGGCAGTTTTCGCGGTATTTGATTTTCGAGGATGGATCGGTCCTGAAGAAAAATGAGTTGCTGAAACTGTATCAGGTCTGCCATCGTGCTGGTGTCGTCATACAAAGCCATCCACGGCCAGACGTCGCAGGTTTGTTCATCGAGTGGTTGTACAAACAGTGCAATAACATCCATAGCATCTGCTTTTTGCGGGCACGTTTTATAAAGTATTGCCACCATCGGGGCAGGGACACGGTAGATGTATTCTGTTTCGATGCCGCCCTCAGCAGATTTTGCGGCCTGCGGTTGATAAAAACGAATATTGCTTGCAATGACTTCGTCTTTGGATTCGTCTATTTTTACATCGTATTTATAGACTTCAGTGTGTGGTTCGGCGCCGAGAACATCGGTGTGAACAAAAGGAAAGTGTGCAATGTCGAGAAAATTCTCTACTGCACGCAGTGGCGAGCAGGCAACCCGCACAACCCCGCAGGGGACAAAGCGTCTTTCAGCTTCGTCTGCCTCAGGGATAGTAAACAACGGTAACGGGTTTTCTGACAAGGTAACCCACCAGTGATCAAATGCGCTTTGCAATGCCAATGGTCTCTCGTTGCACGTCACTGTCAGAGAATCGTTAGCACCCCCGCTTAGTAATAATTCTTTTTCAAGCAGTCTGGCGCGGCGGGTTTGTCCATTCGATAGCTCGTTATGCATCGCAATGGGGTACCAGTATTCGAGCGCGTGTTCGATGCCGTTCATGTGGCCTCGTTACAGGCAGACTCTGCCTGCCGTCTTACTGATTCTATAAGGCGTGATAGTGCTATTTTGTCTTTAGCAGTTACGGCGCTTTGCACAAGCATGTGAACGATAAGACGATTCGGTTGCGATTGCTGAATAGCGACCACAGCACCCTGGCTTATCCCTCCAGTTTCAAATGTTATTATCTTTGGTGTGTCAGACAGAGATTCGACACCGCCGTGTGGTTGCCTGGTATCGAGAGCTTGCACTGCAGTAGCGAGGTCACACTCTATAACCAGGCTGCGAACTGGTTGAAGATCGTCAGGCAATGCAACCGGCATTGCGTCTTGTTCTGTGTTTACCCAGATGAGCCCGCTTTGTTCGACCACGCTGTAAAGTACCGGCCGTACAGTTTTGGGTGGAGTGAGTTCGGGGTGTGCCGGTATATAGTGACAATATCCCTCGCAGCTGTAGTGCCACCCGTGGTAGGCACACGCCAGAGACTCGCCACGCACAAAGCCGTAAGAAAGTCGCATGCCGCGATGCGGACATCGGTTCTCCCATGCCGAGACTACGCCACTGGTACTGCGCCAAACGGCCATATCGTATTGGCCATCTATTGCTCGCATTACTTGTTGTGGCGCAAGGTCGATAGACAACCCGACGGGCTGTGTGGTCATTAGTGATTTGCCTGCGTGCTGGGGCATGGACAGGAGTATCTTACGAATTGCCGGTGTTGTCGATAGAATGCGTTTGGAGTGGGGATCTGTGTGCTGGTGATTGAATGCACCTGTGCGTTGATCGGCCCGAGACTGCACGCCACTTCAAGTGCCTCAACCAGTACACGTTCGCCACTGGCTGCTAACTCTATGCGTGTCGTATCTTGAAAATTAATCTGTCCTGCAAGATCAAGAATGCCTGCTCGATGAATAATCCAGTTGCACATAGTGTCGTCGGGAAAGTCTCCCGCGATAATGATTTTTAGTGTCACCGGGCTCATCGCTATCAATGAACTGAATTAATGCGGTGTGTTTTAAAAGGATTCTCCTCCGGACGGCGGCTCTGGATTACAACGAATGATGCTGTAGAGTTTGCCAGGTGTATTATTCATTTCACCATAGTTGATGCACTGTGATTCCAGCCTCACGAATTGTCTCTGACTGAATCAGTAAAGTCTATACAAAAGATGTGGCGCGGCAGTATGTGTGCGGCGAATAGCCTCTATTGTTCGCATAACGATACACCTGCAAGTATTTGTAGAAAGTGGTGCGTTTTTTACAGCGCTATTCTGCATTTATTGCACTGCTGATTACTGATCGATAGGCAATGTTGTCAGCGGTTATTAACCTGCGTCAGAATCGTTGGACTTTTTCTTGTCCGCGCGAAGTTCTGCTGCAGCGATAAGCAACGCTGATTTTCTTGCGCGAATTTTATCGTTAACCAGAGGCGTTATTCTGTTTCGGACTGAATGACGTCTGGCGCGGCTTTTTAAATAGAGCCATGCCTTGGTTCGTCGAATGTGTCTGCGGATATTAAAGCGCAAATAGAAAACGCGGTGATCGTCTTTGATCACAGGGATAACATCTGCCGCGAGTGGCAGCAGTTTTTTGGTGATAAAGTTTCCTATGAAGTTTGGCACCATTTTCAGCAACAACGGACTTAACAAGCGCCACAGGTGCAGCGTGAGACGCCACAAAAGTAGTATTAGCTCCCAGGCCAGATCGAACAGCAACACTGAAACCCCAAGCATTGCCTGCCCGGCAAGTATCAGAATGATGCAAAGCACGAACCCCAGTATAAGTCGCTTCTGTCGTTCGGAGCTTGCCTTCCACCACATCACAGCGCGGCCCAGCCAGGTGGCACTGAGTTGATGCATGGCAAGCTTCGGTAACAGTTTCACCCCGCGCCGTTCATGGCCGAACAACAGATTAACCAGTACGCTCACAGCAACAAAACGGGCAGACAGACTGACAAAAAATCGTGCGGCCTGTCTGATCAGTTTTTTGGCTGACCACGCTTTCCAGCCACCCAGAATTGTACTGAGCAGTGCCACCAGTTCACTGGCCCAGCCAAACAGTTTGGCGCCTGTATGTGTCCACAGCCAAATCAGCAGGGCTGGAAACGTTTTGAGTAAAAGCGGCTTCACCAACAGCCAAAGTTTTAGAACAGGGGCGAGCAGTACATCAAGCCCGATAAAAAACAGGCTGTACCACGACACGGCAAAACAGAATAAAAAAATGCTTACCCACGGCAATAACACCAATGACAGCAATCGTCTCGCCTCAACGAGAAGGCCTTTAGCAATACGGGTGATTTTATCTGTGAGTATTTTCAGTTTTCTGCGATAAGTTTAGTGGTGAATATCAGTGAGTAACTGCTTAATATATTGAGTGTTTTTTCGATTTTTCAAGTAGTTACTAATTCTGCAACTTGTTTTGACCAGCGGTTCAGGCAGAACCGACTGGTAACGTTGCGAACACCCTTTGAAGCTTAATAGACTTTACAACTAGCATTCAACATAGATTCCTGTTCGTTACCATCGTATCCGGCGTGATGTGTGAAAGTCGACTGATTCGCCGGGGGAGTGAATATTGCTACTCACCTGGCATAATCCCGCTAATTGCTGGTCCCGGTTACCCTCTTGATTTTGCCTTGTGGCCTGCAGTTGCGGTCCGGCACCTCTCTATGTTGGTCAATCTGTACTGAAAAGCGGCTTGCTGTCCCGGGTCGGACAGCGCAATATGGTTGAACTTGTCTGGAAATCGGTGTTCACAGAAGGTTGGGTGTGGTGCTTGTGTCGGTGGCTGACATTACCGTTGGCCGTTGCGATATTCAGGGTTAAGTCTCGTCAATTTATTGTCTTTCTGTGCGTCCGCGGAGAAATATTAGTCATGCAGCAACTCCAACGTTGTATCGGTCAATTTGATCGGCTTTTTCGGTGTCGCCTGATACCGGAGCTCTCGTCCGCTGACCGGCCGGTGCTTGTTGAACGACCAGTGCTGCATTGCGTGCGGGCACTGGCACTAGCGCTCGGTGCTTTTATTGGCGCGTCGGCCATTGCGGATGACAGTCGTGAGGTCACCCTCGATTCCCTGGCACCAACGCCTGAGCATCGCGATGCTACCGCCGGAATTGTGCAACTCATGCAGCGATATCACTATAAGCGTGTGGCAATCAGTGATGAATTGTCGGAGCAGATTTTTGATCGGTACCTCGAATCGCTCGACCCGCAAAAGAACTTCTTTCTGGCAAGCGACATTGCCGAGTTCGATCAATATCGACGTAAGTTTGATGACGCATTGCGACGTGCAAAACTGCAACCTGTTTTCGATATTTTTAAGCGATTCAGAACTCGCGTAGAAGAACGCGCAGCTTATGCCCAGGATATGCTCAAACGTGACTTCGATTTCACCATTGACGAGAGTTATGCATTCAATCGGGAAGAGGCGCAATGGGTGCAGTCTCAGCAGGCGATGGATGAGCTTTGGCGCAAGCGGGTGAAAAGTGATGTACTCGATTTGCGACTGGCGGAACAAACCGGCGAAGAGTTGGTAGACACATTAGCGCAGCGCTACCAGCGTATGGCACGAAGGGTTAGCCAGCTCGCCGCCAATGACGTTTTTCAGTTTTTTGTCAATGCCTACACGTTATCCGTTGAACCGCATACTTCTTATTTCTCACCGCGTAGTTCGGAAAATTTCAAAATTAATATGAGCCTTTCGCTCGAGGGTATTGGTGCGGCATTACAGACAGAAAATGAATTTACAGTAGTGCGACGTGTTATTGCCGGTGGTCCTGCAGCATTGAGTGAACAGGTCAGTGTTGACGACCGTATCGTCGGTGTGGGTAACGGCAAGACCGAAGAGATAGTCGATGTGGTCAGCTGGCCGTTAGGTGATGTGGTCGATTTGATTCGTGGGCCGAAGGGGTCGACAGTCAGGCTCAAAATTCTGCCGGGTAAAGCACCTGCAGGTACACCACCTAAGGTAATTACGCTGGTGCGTGACAAGATTAAACTCGAAGAGCAGGCTGCAAAGAGTTCTGTTGTGGAAGTGCCGGGTGTTGGTGGTGACCGGCGGTTTGGTGTGATCGACTTGCCGACGTTTTATCTCGATACGGCTGGACTATCGCAAGGGCTGCCGGACTATCGCAGTACCACACGTGATGTGAAGCGGCTGCTTAATGAGCTGAAAGCAACCGATGGTGGTGTGGATGGCGTCATCATAGATCTGCGTGGCAACAGCGGTGGCTCACTACTTGAGGCCACTCAGTTAACTGGTCTGTTTATAGAGACAGGCCCTATAGTGCAGATAAGAGACTCCAGTGGTCGCGTCGATCTGGAAGTAGATGATGATCCTTCGATTAGTTACGATGGACCGTTGGCGGTGCTGGTAGATCGGGGCAGTGCATCTGCTTCCGAGATTTTCGCTGCAGCTATTCAGGATTACGGTCGTGGTGTCGTGCTCGGTGAGCCAACATTTGGTAAAGGTACCGTGCAAAGCGTTGTGCCGCTGGACAGAGAGGGCAAACTGGGGCAGTTAAAAGTAACCATTGCCCAGTTCTTTAGAGTCAACGGTGAGGGGACTCAGCACCGTGGTGTGGTTCCCGATGTGTTATTTCCCACAGCACTTGACTCTGATGCACAGGGTGAACGTGGTTTAGATAACGCCTTGCCATGGGCAGAGGTCGCTGCTGCCGACTATGATGCATGGGCTGAAGATTCACCGAACTATGGCCATGCACAGTTTCGACATGAATCGCGTTATCGTGCAAGTAGTTCATTTAACTTGCTGATCGAGGAGCTTGAAGCACAGCGTGAAGCCCGTGCGCAAAATCAGGTGTCGTTGCTGGAAGCAAATCGTAAGGCAGAAATTCTTGAGCGAAGGGGTGACCGGGAAGAACGCGAAGAGCTTATTCGCAAAGCGTTTGGTGCATCTGGAAGTGGAGATGATGACGACGCAGAATTTCCCGATATCATTCTCAATGAAGCGGCCAGTGTGCTTGGCGATATCATTGATCATCAGGGCAAGGCTAACTGATTGGCTTTATACAAAGGGTCACTGCAGGGCCGAATAAAGCCCTGCTGGTCTCTTTCGTGATCTAACGCTTCTCTAATGCGTATCAGTTGCGGTAGTGCGCTTCCAGGAACGGTGTTGTAGAGAGTTCTGACATCACGGGCGCTAACTCACTACTCATTCGCTGCATACATTCCTGAAGAAACTTACCGCCTGTTTCGGTGGCTCGGGCGACTTTGGATCTGCCATCCTGTGGATGAGGTTCAATGGATACAGAAATTTATTTGGTTTTGAGGTCGGGCGTTTCCGGAAAAAAGCATGCTTGTTAAACCGAGGTTATGATTTTCGAAAAATCATTTCAACAGGTGCCAGTTTTCCTGCTTTGACTTCAGTAACGTAGTTTTTGAGTTTCTGAGCTGCAGTATCTTTCATCAGCAGGTGTATGCCGACTGGATGAGGAGCGCCGTTCTTTTCTATTGCAGCAAACGCCTTGTCGAAATACGCTAATGTGAAATCACGACGGTTACGCTCGCTAGTGAGTGTGAAGCCTGCTTTTAATGCGATGCTTTTATAGGTTTCAGGTGATTCGATAAATGACCAGTCTGCCTTTTCAGCCCATGGAAAAGGAAAGGTCAGATCGCCGGTATCTGTTTGCATGATATCGAACAGGGCGAACGTGGCATCAGGCGCCAGCACGCGGTGAGCCTCACGGAACAATGCATGTTTGTCTGCGATGTTCATTCCGACGTGAAACATGGTCGCCAGATCGAAACTGTTGTCGCCAACCGGCATTGCTACAGCGCTGCCAGTGAGAAACTGCGTTTGTTTACGCATACCAACCAGGTCAGATAGTGCGTTTGCGGTAGTGATGTAGTCTGGCGTCAGGTCGAAACCGGTGACGGTCGCGCCAGTGTGTGCGGCGATGTGTCTGGATGCACCACCGATGCCACAGCCAATATCCAGAACACGAGTGGTATTGGAAATAGAGAGTTGCGCCAACAGATCATCGGTGGCCTGCACGCCACCTGTATGGAATTCATCGACGCCTTTTAGTTCGTGAGCCTGCAGGTTTTCAGGGTCACTGCCAGCTGCGACGAGCGCGGATTTTATTCGACCCAGAAGGTTGTCAGTGGTGTAGTGGCTGGCGACATTGATTTCCTGATCTGTACTCACCGTTATTGCTCCTTTGGTAAGGTGTCTCATGATCGCTGTATCGAAGCCTACGCCCGTTTGATGGGTAATTCATGTTACAACCCGTTTTCTTCGCGACGTATGCCGGAGTGCGGCCCGTTGGCAGATAACGTGCGCAAGTGGCGAAATACTTCAGGTATACTGCGCGGCTGATCAGGCTTTGCCTGTTTGTGTCACTCATATTGGGTCGAGCATCCGGCAATCTTTCCGGGCGGTGGCTCGTTACCTCGCAAGGCATTGATAAAACTATGGCTGAAACGCTGCAATCGGAAATGCTCGACACTGTCGATGACAATGATAATGTCATTGAGCCCAAAACCCGTGGCGAGGTGCATCGGCTTAAACTGATGCACCGGTCTGTTCATGTGCTGGTGTTCAACGCTCAGGGGCAGTTGTTGTTGCAAAAAAGATCGATGCAAAAAGATGAGTGTCCGGGGATGTGGGATTCTTCCTGTGCGGGCCATGTAGAGTCGGGCCAAAACTACGATGAAACCGCCCCGCGAGAGCTTGAGGAAGAGTTGGGTTTTGTGGCGGCGTCTCCTCTGGAACGGTTGTTCAAGATGCGCCCCACTCAACACAACGGGCAGGAGTTTGCGATGGTTTATCGAACTGAATACAACGGTCCTTTTTCTGTTGCCGAAGATGAAGTCGATGAAGTTGAGTGGTTTTCCGTTGAGGCGGTTGATCAGTGGGTGCAGAACGCGATAGTGGATAATGCTGCTTCGCAACCTTCGTCTGGAAGTCTGCCACTTGCCAGTGGTTTCTGTGAGATCTGGCTGCGTTATCGATCTGGTGAAGCGGCGTAAGAATGTACATAAGTTTCGTTTTTGATCTTTGCTAACGATGCAGCTCAGTGACTTTGACTACGAGCTTCCCGAAGAGCTCATTGCCCAGGTGCCGCCTGCCGAACGTGCGGACGGTCGTTTGTTGGTGCTCGATAGTGAGGTACCGCAACACAGAAAAATAGCCGAGTTGCCTACGCTATTGCGCTCTGGTGACTTACTGGTGATGAATAACACACGTGTTTACCCTGCCAGATTGCATGGTCACAAATCCACAGGTGGCAAAGTTGAGCTGCTGGTTGAGCGTATTCTCAATGAAGGCAGAGCGCTGTGCCTGTGCCGGGCGAGTAAATCACCAAAGCCCGGCACTGAAATTCAATTACCGGCCCAGGCCAGCGCTATCATCACCGGTCGTGACGATGATTTTTTTGAAGTCACCTTTAAAACCGATCAACCTTTGCTTGAGTATCTTGAAGTGCACGGCAAACTGCCGCTGCCCCCTTATATTCAGCGCGAGGCCGACAACGCTGACAGTGAACGCTATCAGACTGTGTTCGCAACGGAAGTAGGCGCTGTTGCGGCACCGACAGCGGGTTTGCATTTTGACGAGGCGCTGCTAGAACGCTGCAGTCAGTCGGGTATCGATACCGCGTTTTTAACCTTGCATGTTGGTGCGGGCACGTTTCAGCCTGTCCGTGATGACGATATCACGCATCATAAAATGCACAGTGAGCACGTGGTTGTGACAGATGCCTTGTGCACTAAAATAAGTCAGTGCAGGGCGCGTGGGGGACGTATTATTGCGGTTGGTACAACGGTGGTGCGGGCGCTTGAGTCAGCAGCACAAAGCGGTGTTCTAAAACCTTTTGAAGGTGATACGCGTTTGTTTTTAAAACCCGGTGACCGGTTTAATGCCATAGACGGGTTAATCACTAACTTTCACCTGCCAAAGTCAACGCTTTTAATGCTGGTGAGTGCATTCGGTGGTTACGAGCGTATGTTAAATGCGTATCGTGAAGCGGTGGCGCAGCGTTATCGCTTTTTTAGCTATGGTGATGCGATGCTGGTGTTTCCTGATGCAACTGTACGTGGTCAATGACTTGATATGGGCGCTATGAATTTTGAACTGCATTGTACCGATGGTGCGGCGCGTCGCGGTGTAGTCACTACAGCGCATGGCCAGATACAAACACCGATATTTATGCCAGTGGGCACCTACGGTACCGTGAAGGCGCTGGCGCCCGAAGAGCTTCATCAGGCAGCAGCGCAGATTATTCTTGGTAACACCTTTCATCTGATGTTGCGACCGGGTACCGAGGTCATCAAGCTTCACGGTGACTTGCACGACTTTATGCAATGGCAGGGACCAATCCTTACAGACTCCGGCGGCTTTCAGGTATTCAGCCTTGCGAAAATGCGCAAGATCACCGAAAAAGGCGTGTCGTTTAAAAGTCCGATCGATGGCAGTAATGTCTGGCTTGATCCGGAAGTCTCTATGCAGGTGCAGCGTGATCTGGGTTCGGACATCGTTATGTGTTTTGATGAATGTACGCCTTACCCTGCCACCAGGCAGGTGGCGGCCGAGTCGATGGAATTGTCGATGCGCTGGGCGAAGCGTTGCCGGGACGCACACAACAATCTGCAAAATCCCAATGCGTTGTTTGGCATTGTGCAGGGTGGTATGTATACCGACCTGAGAAAGCAATCGTCTGATGCACTGGTTGATATCGGCTTTGACGGTTACGCCGTCGGTGGGCTTGCCGTCGGTGAGCCTAAAGATGAGCGCGAGCAGGTGCTGACTGACACCGTCCCCATGCTGCCAACAGATTCACCGCGTTACCTGATGGGCGTGGGCAAGCCTGAAGATATTGTCGAGGCAGTTCGCCGTGGTATAGATATGTTCGATTGCGTTATGCCCACGCGTAACGCACGCAACAACACAATATTTACCAGTCGCGGAACGCTGAAGCTGCGTAATGCCCGCCATCGTACTGATACCGGTCCGCTGGACGAAGACTGTGATTGCTACACCTGTCAGCACTACTCGCGAGCTTATTTGTACCATCTAAGCAAGTGCGGCGAAATTCTTGGCGCCCGGCTCAACACGATCCACAACGTGCGTTTTTATTTGCGCCTGATGGAAAATATACGTGCTGCCATTGAGGCCGGAAATTTTGAAGAATTTGCGGCCACGTTCTACGCTGATCAGTCGCGCGGGGTCTGACTTCATGTGGCATAATTCGCAGTTTTCCGGTTCTTAATCTTACAACCCGACACGCAGGAGTTTCCCATGTCTTTCTTTATTTCGGACGCACACGCGCAAGCCGCTGCCGGTGGCCCGTCATCCATTTTCAGCCTGGCACTGCCGTTTATTCTGTTGGCGGTATTCTATTTTCTAATGATCCGGCCGCAGCAAAAGCGCGTCAAAGAGCATAAAGCCATGGTCGAAGCGCTGAAAAAGGGCGACGAAGTGGTCACCAGTGGTGGTCTTGGCGGCACCATTACCAAAGTTGGAGATGGATTTCTGCAGGTGCAGGTTGCGCCAAACGTTGAAGTGACTGTGCAGCAAAACGCCATTGCCTCTCTGTTGCCTAAGGGCACCCTGAAAAAGGCATAATCAAAAGGCGTAATCAAAAGGCGCATTCATTCGCCGGAATCTGCTCTTTATAACCGCAGATCCGGTCATAGCTTAACCATCAGGCCGGCACTCAATCATTCTATCGTGCGTGCCGGGGCTGGCCATTAGTCATTTACTGGCTACACTTTTCAGATCTATTTTCGGTCTTGTTCATGCTCAACAAATATCCCCTCTGGAAATACCTGCTGCTGGCCTTAGTGCTGTTTTGCGGGCTGCTGTTCGCGCTGCCAAATCTCTACGGAGACCATCCGGCAGTGCAGATCTCTCCTCGCACAGGTGATTTAAGCCCCGATATCGAAGAGGCCGTGTCGCAGACGCTCAATGATGGCGGTATTGAAGAATTCACGTTTCGCAACGAAGACAACCGCCTGCTGGTGATTTTGCCGGATGGTGAATCTCAGGCAAAAGCGCACGGGCTGATTGATCTTGGTCACAGCGACCGCAACACCACGGCGCTGAATCTGGTGCCGGCAACCCCCGAGTGGCTGCGCGGTTTTGCCAAGCCAATCAGTCTGGGCCTTGATCTGAGGGGTGGCGTGCACTTTTTGATGGAGGTGGATACAGCCTCTGCCATCCAGTCAGCTGAAGAGCGTTATGTTGACGAATTCAGAACGCTGATGCGTGAAAACAAACTTCGTTTCAGAAGCCCCTCATACGATACGGATCGCGGGATAACCGTACGATTTGCCGATGTCTTGCAGCGTGATAATGCATTGGCACTGCTCAAACAGGAGTATCAGGATCTGGAGTTTGAAACGTCCGAAGACGAAAGCGAGTTCTTTTTACACGGCAGGTTTTCTCTGGAAGCACGTGAAACAGAGCGCCGATCGGCAGTGCAGCAGAACATTATTACGCTTCGAAATCGCGTTAACGAATTAGGCGTTGCCGAGCCGATCATTCAGCAACAGGGTAAAGAACGCATTCTGGTGCAACTGCCAGGGGTTCAGGATACCGCTCAGGCGAAAGAGATTCTCGGTGCAACAGCAACGCTTGAATATCGTATGGTTTACGGTACCGCAGCAGACTGGTACGCCGCAGAAGAGTCGAACCGTGTGCCACCAAATGCCAAGCTTTACACCAACCGCGAAGACGGAGGGCCGGTACTGCTGGACAGAAAAGTCATTGTGACCGGTGATCAGATTAAAGATGCCTCTTCAGGTATTGATACCCAAAGCGGATCGCCTGCAGTTTTCATTAGACTCGATGGGCCCGGAGCCAAGAGCATGCAGCGTGTCAGCGCTGAAAACATCGGCAATCCCATGGCCGTGGTTTTTATCGAAAATCGCGTGACGACCACTCGGGTTGACGGTGAGATCGTCAAGGACCGCCAGCGAGTAGAAGAAGTCATCAATATTGCCACTATTCGAGATGTGTTGAGCCACAGCTTCCAGACTACCGGGCTCGAGACTGGTGAGGCGCGTGATTTGTCATTACTGTTGCGTGCGGGGGCGTTGAAAGCGCCGGTTGAAATTGTGGAAGAGAGAACGGTCGGTCCCAGCCTGGGGCAGGACAACATTGACCGCGGCAAACTGTCTGTGATTATCGGGCTGGCATTGGTGCTGGTGTTTATGGCCTTCTACTACAAAGTATTCGGTTTTATTGCAGACTTTGCGCTGGTTTTTAATCTGGTGCTGATTATCGCTGTGTTATCCGCACTGCCGACAACGCTGACGCTGCCGGGTATCGCAGGCATTGTGTTGACTGTTGGTATGGCGGTAGATGCAAACGTGTTGATTTTTGAGCGTATCAGAGAGGAGTTGCGTTCAGGCAGTGCTGTGCAGGCGGCGATTAATTCCGGCTACGAGAAGGCCTTTTCAACGATTGCCGATGCCAACATCACTACGCTGATCGCTGCCGTTGTGTTGTTTGTTTTTGGTACCGGTCCGATCAAGGGCTTTGCAATCACGCTGAGTATCGGGATTGTTACCTCTATGTTTACCGCCATCGTCGGAACCCGGGCCGTTGTTAACTGGCTGTATGGTGGTAAACGCGGGCTCAAGACCCTTCCTATCTGATAATTTTTGTATAAACGATTCGAGCTCGAAGAAAAGTAATGGCTAAACAAAAGCAATTGTCAGAAGTACGCTATGACATCATGGGCTTTCGACGCCCTGCGATGATTTTGTCGTTGACGTTGATCGTTATCTCGATCGTGGCGCTGGCGCTGCGTGGTCTTAACTTTGGAATCGACTTTACCGGTGGTTATGTCGTTGAAGCCGGGTTTGAGCAACCGGCAGATCTCGGGGCAATCCGAGATAACCTTTCCGGGAATGGCTTTGACGATGCGGTAGTGCAGTTCTTCGGTACCCAAAGTGAAGTCATGGTTCGACTGGCGCCGCGTGAAGGCGTTAGTGGTGCTGAGATCAACACGCAGGTTAAGAATGTGCTTGACGGTGCCGGACAGGGTGCGGTTGAACTGCGACGCGTAGAGTTTGTTGGTCCGCAGGTGGGTGAAGAGTTGCGAGAGCAGGGCGGGCTTTCAGTATTGCTCGCGCTGGGTGCCATTGTTATTTATATCTGGCTCAGGTTTGAAAAGAAATTTTCGGTCGGTGCGGTTGCGGCACTGGTGCACGATGTATTAATTACGCTCGGTGTGTTTGCGCTGACTCAAATAGAATTCGACCTCAGTGTGCTGGCGGCGCTGCTCGCGGTTATCGGGTACTCATTGAATGACACGATCGTGGTGTTTGACCGGATTAGAGAAAACTTTCTGACGCTAAGAAAAGTCACTACAGAACAGACCATGAATATTTCAATCAACCAGACACTGTCGCGTACGGTCATCACGTCATTGACCACCTTGCTGGTGTTGTTTGCGTTGTTTTTTATTGGTGGTGAGGCGATCAAAAGTTTCTCGATTGCCTTGATAATTGGTGTGGTTGTCGGGACTTACTCGTCAATATACGTAGCGAGTTCCAGTGTTATTGCTTTGGGCATTACCCGTGAAGATATGCTGCCGGTTGAAAAAGAAGGCTCGCCGGAGCTTGACGAGATTCCCTGATCGGTGGCTGCCAGTTATAACTCAGGCTAGCAGTCCTTCATAACTCAGTGATTTTCAGTTGGTTGAAAGTTCGGATCATTGCGTCGAAAACTTTTGGAGAGGCAGCGACGACGTTGCCTGATTCAAACCAGTTTTCGTTGCCCGTCATATCACCTATCAGGCCACCAGCTTCTCTGACCAGCAGTGCACCAGCTGCGACATCCCATTTATTTAATCCAAACTGCCAGTAGCCGTCCAGTCTGCCAGCGGCGACATAGGCGAGATCCAGTGCTGCACTTCCCTGGCGACGCATGCCAGACGCGCTGTCACTGAAAGCGTCGAGTGTTCTGCGATATTTTCGGTAACTTTCCGGTTTGCTCTGACCAAAGCCGGTGCTAAGCAATGCGCTGTCAATACTGCGCTTTGCGACTCTTAAACGCTTGCCGTCCAGTGTGGCACCGGCACCTCTGGAAGCCGTGAACAGCTCCTGACTGATCGGGTTGTAAATAACTGCCTGCTCCATGCGACCGTGTTGAGCCACAGCAATAGAAACGCAAAAGGACGGATAACCGTGCAAATAGTTTTTGGTGCCATCGAGCGGATCGATGTACCAGACGAATTCTGCATCGGCGTTGCCACTGATACCGCTTTCTTCACAAACAAACCCGTGATCGGGGTAGGAGCGTGAGAGGGTTTGAACAATTTCGGCCTCGGTTAGCCGATCGACTTCAGAGACAAAATCTTTGTGCCCTTTGGTTTCGATTTTGATTGAGTCGAGTCTGTCCATGTGCCTGGTCAGGACACGGCCACCGGCACGGGCGGCGCGGACAGCAATATTCAGCATCGGATGCATAATTCTGGTCTTGGGGCAAAGAGCGGTAGCATAACACTGTGGCCTGCTCTGATGTGTTGGTGATCTTTGAGAAATGCGTTACTTTGGCGATTGACGCAACGTTACAACCATGATGACCACCGTTGAATAAATCGAATTGCAGTTTCGTGCTGGTAGAGACTTCCCACCCGGGTAATATCGGGGCTGCTGCACGGGCAATGAAAAATATGGGGTTGTCAAAGTTGCTGCTGGTACAGCCCTGTGACTATAAAAATAACGAGTGCTATGCGAGGGCCTCGGGTGCTGAAGATATTATCGACACCGCCGTCGTGTTTGACGATCTGGCTTCTGCTGTTGCTGAATCGACGCTTGTCATCGGGACCAGCGCCCGTTTGCGTTCACTGGCCTGGCCTCAGCTCAACCCGCGAGAGTGCGCAGAGACTGTTGCTGTGCATAGCAACCAAAGCGGAACAGCAAGTGTGGTTTTCGGTCGCGAACGTTCGGGGCTGAGCAACAGTGAGCTGGCCCTGTGTTCGTCACTGTTGCACATACCCACCGTTGCCGGGTTCAGCTCACTCAATGTTGCTGCTGCCGTGCAGGTGGTTGCCTATGAGTTGATGATGGTCAGTAGTTCAGAAACGGTGCGTGAAGATGTCGACGAGTTGCCGGTACCGCAATCTGATATGGAGCGCTTTTACGAGCATTTATTTTCTGTGCTGACATTCGTGGGCTATCACGACCCTGATAACCCGAGGCAGTTACCGCTGCGCATGCGGCGGTTGTTTAACCGCGCGCAACCCAATAGATCCGAAATGCAGGTGTTGCGCGGATTTCTCGCTGCGGTGGAGAAAAAACGCCGCTAACCGGTCTTTTTGCCTGGCCAGCATGGATATTTTTACATAGCACTGTTTGTTTTCGCTGAGCAATCCTTATAATACCCTAGTAATTTGATCGGGTATGAGGCGATGCTGGCTAAAATCAAGGAGGACATCTACTGTGTGTTCGACCGCGACCCCGCGTCACGCACAGTTTTTGAGATTCTGACTACCTATCCAGGCACCCATGCATTGCTGATTTATCGCTTTGCGCATTTTTTATGGGGCAAGAAGCTGAAGTGGCTGGCGAGGGCTTTTTCGTATTTTGGTCGCTGGTTTACCGGCATCGAGATTCACCCTGGAGCAAAGATTGGCCGGCGTTTTTTTATTGACCACGGCACTGGTGTGGTCGTCGGAGAAACCGCCGAGATCGGTGATGATGTAACGCTTTACCACGGCGTGACTCTGGGTGGCACCACCTGGCGCAAAGGCAAGCGACACCCGACAGTCGAAGACAACGTGGTGGTGGGGGCCGGTGCAAAGATTTTAGGGCCGATCACCGTCGGCAAAAATGCGCGAGTGGGCTCTAATGCGGTGGTGCTGAAAGATGTGCCGCACGGGGCCACCATGGTGGGTATCCCTGCGCGTGAGGTGAAGCGTGACAAATCGGCACTTGACCGGCAACGTCAGCAAACAGCATCCAAAATAGGCTTTGATGCGTATGGGGTTACTGAAGATATGCCTGATCCTATGGCCGAGGCGATCAATAAGTTGCTTGACCATATTCACGAGACAGACAAGCGTTTCGACGAAATGTGCTGTGCGATGAGAAAACTCGGAGAGCATGTGGAGACTGTGCAGCCATTGCAGCTGAATGACTGGATGCAGCAGTGTCAGCGGGAGGCGACAAGCGATGCTGCGACTGGTGGGGCGGCAGCAGAGGGTGATCAGACGGCAGGTCGTAATAATGATTCTGCCAGGGTTGCCGGTTGAAGCCCGTTTTTAACAGTGATCTATTCTTGACTGATTTCGTAGGAAATGTACACTGGTGGCGGTATTAGGAGCGCTTGATGAAGCTGACAACACGCGGTAGGTATGCAGTGACGGCGATGCTCGACCTGGCGCTTCACTCAGAAGATGGTCCCGTTTCACTTTCTGATATATCTGATCGCCAGGAAATATCGCTGTCTTATCTTGAGCAGCTTTTTTCACGGCTCAGACGCAACGATCTGGTGACCAGCACACGCGGGCCCGGCGGTGGCTACACCGTTGCAAGACCCCTGAGCGAAGTGGTTGTCGCTGACATTGTGCTGGCAGTAAACGAATCGGTCGATGCGACGCAGTGCAGCGGGCAGAAAAACTGCCATCAGCACGGTCGTTGTCTGACACACGATCTGTGGGAGAGTCTGAGTCTGCAGGTTGAAAATTTCCTCAGGGGAATTTCGCTTGACGACTTAATCAACTGCGAACCTGTCAGAGAGGTCGCAGAAAAACAGAATCAGAGGGTGGTGTTCCACAGTAACGAAAGCATTACTGGCGATCATCAGCCTCGGTAAGTAATACAGCAATAGTAATACAGTAATAAAGTTATAGCAGCCAAAGTTAGTAATAACGGCGGCATCCAGATTAAAGGAAAACGTAAAGTGTCCAGTTTGAACATACCGGTTTATCTAGACTATTCAGCGACCACCCCGGTGGATGAAAGAGTAGCCAAAGCGATGTCAGATTGTCTGACGCTGCAAGGCAACTTCGGCAACCCTGCTTCGCGATCTCACGTGTTTGGCTGGAAAGCCGAAGATGCTGTAACCGAGGCGCGCAAGAACGTGGCGACGCTGATCGGCGCCAACCCCAAAGAGATTGTCTGGACCTCCGGTGCAACCGAATCCGACAACCTGGCAATTAAAGGCGCTGCACATTTTAATGTGAAAAAAGGCAAGCACGTCATCACAATGAAAACAGAGCACAAAGCGGTGCTTGACACCTGCCGGCAGCTTGAACGTGAAGGGTTCGAAGTCACCTACCTCGACCCGGAAGAAAATGGGCTGCTGGATATCAACAAGCTCGCTTCTGCGATTCGCGAAGACACAACGCTTGTCTCTGTCATGCATGTCAACAACGAAATTGGTGTGATTCAGGACGTTGCGGCAATCGGAGCACTGACTCGCTCCAAAGGCATTGTGTTCCACGTAGATGCGGCGCAAAGCCCGGGCAAAGTAGCGCTTGATGTCGACGCGATGAATATCGATTTGCTGTCACTTTGCGCGCACAAGGCCTACGGACCTAAAGGTATTGGTGCACTGTACGTCAGACGTAAGCCGCGTATTCGCATCGAAGCGCAAATTCATGGTGGCGGACATGAGCGTGGCATGCGGTCCGGAACGCTGGCAACTCACCAGATTGTGGGTATGGGAGAGGCGTTCAGACTTGCTCACGAAGAAATGGAAGAAGAAAATAAACGGGTTGAAGCCTTACGTGACCGCTTGTACGACGGCCTTAAGGATATGGAAGAGGTCTATGTAAATGGTGACCTCGAACAGCGCATTCCCGGGAATCTCAACATCAGTTTTAATTTTGTCGAAGGTGAGAGCCTGATGATGTCACTCAAAGACATCGCGGTTTCGAGTGGGTCGGCATGTACCAGTGACAGCCTTGAGCCATCTTACGTGTTGCGTGCACTCGGTCGTAACGACGAGCTGGCACACAGCTCACTTCGATTCACACTGGGCCGGTTTACCACTGAGGAAGAAGTTGATTTCACCATAGCCGAGGTTCGCAAGGCGGTTGAAAAACTCAGAGACCTCTCGCCTTTGTGGGATATGTTTAAAGACGGCGTCGATCTGGACACCGTGCAGTGGGCTGCCCACTAACCGCTGAAATGCAGCAAACGTTGAACGAATTTAATAGTTAACCAACTGAACCACCAACAGGAACAAGATCATGGCATATAGCGATAAGGTAATTGATCATTACGAAAACCCGCGCAACGTAGGCAAGCTCGATGCAGATGCCAATAATGTCGGTACCGGCATGGTTGGCGCACCAGCTTGTGGTGACGTTATGCGTTTGCAAATCAAGGTGGACGACAACGGTGTGATTGAAGACGCCAAGTTTAAAACCTACGGCTGTGGTTCTGCGATCGCCTCATCTTCGCTGGTTACTGAAATGGTAAAAGGCAAGACGCTAGATGAAGCGGCTGCGATCAAGAACATGGAAATCGTAGAAGAACTGGCACTGCCACCGGTAAAGATTCACTGCTCTGTTTTGGCTGAAGACGCGATTGCTGCTGCTATCGCAGATTTACGCGAAAAGCGCGGTGAAGCGAAAGCTGAAAGCGCAGCCTGATCTGTCTGACTGCCTGAGCTTTCTCACTAACAAGGCTCTACCCAAGAAAAGTACTATGGCTATTACTCTTACTGACGCTGCGGCTGATCGCGTTAAAACGTTCATGGACAACCGTGGAAAAGGGGTTGGTTTGCGCCTTGCTGTTCGCACCACCGGGTGTTCGGGCATGGCCTATGTACTTGAGTTTGCCGATGAGGTGGACGATAACGATGTGATTTTCGAAGACAATGACGTAAAAGTCATTGTCGACCCGAAAAGTCTTGTCTACCTTGACGGTACTGAACTCGATTTTGGTAAAGAAGGTTTGAATGAAGGGTTCAAATTCAAGAACCCTAATGTCAAAGACGAATGCGGTTGCGGCGAAAGCTTTAACGTGTAGCTTTACTTTGTGAATACCGCAACGCCAGACCTTAGGCAGAACTACTTCGAGCTGTTTGATATCCCTGTTAGCAGTGCTGTTGATAAAAAGCAGCTGCGTAGCCGTTACATGACGTTGCAACGTCAGTTTCACCCCGATAAGTACGCTTCTGCGGATGATCAGCACCGACGCATGGCGGTGCAGATTGCTGCAATGGTTAATCAGGCGCACGATACCTTGTCTGATCCGTTGAAGTGCGCAGAGTATTGTCTGGAATTGCAGGGCGTGAAAATCGACGCTGAAACTGACTCGGCTATGGATCCGGCTTTTCTGATGGAGCAGATGGAGTGGCGTGAGAAACTCGAGGATATCACCGACACTCAAGACAATAGCAAAGCCGCTGATTCACTCGGGGGCCTGCGTGAAGAGATATCGCAGCGGGTTAAGGAGATTGGTGCCAACACAGCTACAAAACTTGATGAAAAAGACACCGCGGCTGCGAGAGAACTGATTCGCAAGTGGCAGTTTCTGGTAAAGATTGATCGTGAGGCGCAGATTGTCGGGTCGCGACTTGATGCGTGATACCTTTAGCTTTGCCTGTAAAGCCAATTATGTGGCTGAACATACTTTTTACTTCTCTTTGAGTTGTCGTTGGTTAGACAACACACTGGCTTGAGATATATCTAACGTGGCTTTGCTGCAAATTTCCGAACCCGGACAATCGACTGCGCCGCATCAGCACCGGCTGGCGGCGGGCATTGATCTTGGTACCACCAACTCGCTTGTTGCTACCGTTCGCAGTGGCTTACCCACTGTGCTTGCTGACGAACACGGGCGGCCAATACTTCCATCTGTGGTTCGTTATGATGGCAATGGTGTGGCGGCAATTGGCGCAGAGGCACGCGACAACGCTTTCTCTGATCCGCATAACACAATTAGTTCAGTGAAGCGATTGATCGGACTCAGCGCTGAAGACATTGCGGCCAGCTATCCGCTGCTCAAGCTGGATGCGTCAGAAGATACAGTGCCGCGACTGGCAACTGCAGCCGGCGGAAAGACCGCCATTGAAGTGTCTGCAGAGGTGTTATCGGCACTAAAAAGCCGTGCAGAAAAGTCACTTGGCGGAGAACTCACCGGTGTCGTGATTACAGTGCCTGCGTACTTTGATGATACGCAACGTCAGGCAACGAAAGATGCTGCACAGCTTGCCGGGCTAAAGGTGTTGCGACTCATTAATGAGCCAACTTCAGCGGCAATAGCCTACGGCATTGACCAACAGGATTCAGACACCACTATTGCGGTTTATGACCTGGGAGGTGGTACGTTTGATATATCCATACTCAGGCTTGAGCGTGGTGTGTTTGAAGTGTTGGCAACAGCCGGAGATACAGCACTTGGAGGCGACGATCTCGATGCTGCTATCATGCAATGGATCAGTGATCAGTCTGGTGTCAGTTATAACAACGATGCAGGACTGCAGAGAAAAGTGCTTGATTTGGCCAGAGCTGCCAAGCACCAGCTTAGTGATGCAGACGTTGCTCAGATAACACTGACTGGTGATTCGCAAGCCTGGTCCGGTGAGTTAACACGCAATCAGTTTGATGAATTAGTAAAGCCGCTAATCAGTAAAACCATCGCCTCGTGTAAAAGCGCTTTAAACGATGCCGGTATCGCGGTATCAGAAATCGATGAGGTTGTCATGGTCGGCGGGTCAACGCGAGTGCTGGCGGTCAGACAAACAGTCAGTACGTATTTTGGTCGCGATGTATTAACCAGTATTGATCCCGATGAAGTGGTGGCACTTGGTGCTGCAATACAGGCGGATATACTGGCCGGTAACAAGCCGGACAGCGATCTGTTATTGCTTGATGTAGTGCCATTGTCTTTGGGGATAGAAACCATGGGCGGTCTTACCGAGCATATTATTACCCGCAACACGACAATTCCTGTCGCAAGGGCACAGGAATTTACCACGTATAAAGACGGCCAGACTGCAATGGCGTTGCACGTGGTGCAGGGTGAGAGAGATCTTGTACAGGATTGTCGATCACTCGGGCGTTTTGAACTTCGTGGTATTCCGCCAATGGTTGCAGGCCAGGCACGTATACAAGTGATCTTTCAGGTAGATGCAGATGGCCTGTTAACTGTGAGTGCCATAGAGCAAACCAGCGGTGTGGCGGCGGAGGTGCACATCAAGCCGTCCTATGGATTGTCTGACAGTGAAATTGAATCAATGATTCTCGATTCTATGAAGCATGCCAAAGAAGATGTGCATTTGCGTATGCTGCAAGAGCAACGAGTGGAAGCCGACAGAACCATTGAAGCGCTCGATGCGGCAATGCAAAAGGATGGCGATGCGTTTCTTAGTGCTGAAGAAAGGTCAGCGATAGATAATGCTCGGCATAAAGTACAACAAATGCGTGATGGTGATGATAGTGAAGCCATCAAGCACGCCTTGCGTGCGCTGGAATCAGCCAGTGAACAATACGTCGCCCGGCGCATGAATGCGTCAGTCGGTGAGGTTATGCGCGGAAAAACAATCGATAACTTTGATGAACAGGAAACTACCTCTTAATGCCGAAAATCACCGTACAACCGCATGAGGAAATCTGCCCGGAAGGGGCAACGCTCGATGTGCAAAGCGGAACCTCGATTTGTGATGCACTGTTGGGCGCGCATATTCACATAGAGCATGCCTGCGAAAAATCCTGTGCCTGCACCACCTGCCATGTGTATGTCCGGGAAGGTCTGGATTCCCTCGATGAGGCAACCGAGCTTGAGGAGGACTACCTCGACAAAGCCTGGGGCGTCGATCCGGAATCTCGTCTCAGTTGTCAGGCCATTGTTGAAGATACCGATCTGGTGGTGGAAATTCCCAAGTACACCATCAATATGGTTTCCGAAAATCATTAACGAGGTGAAAAACCATGGCACTTAAATGGACTGATTCTCTGGAAATAGCGATCCAGCTCGATGAGGCCCACGCGGATGTGGACCCTCAAATGGTGCGATTTACCGACCTGCACGCATGGGTAGTCGGCCTCGAAGAGTTTGATGATGACCCGCAGAAGTCAAACGAGAAAATTCTCGAAGCAATACAGATGCTCTGGATAGAGGAGCGCGAAGACTAGATCACGGTCGTAACTCACGCGGACAATAGCGCTGCCAATTGTTGCTACCGGAAACTGTGGTAAGACATTCAACCCTTTTTGAGCGTCGCTTGAATTAGTATAAGTCTCGGCAGAGAGTCCCTCCCAGCGCTTCGACGCTTACCCTTCACAACCGGGAGGGTGAGATCTCGGCTTTAGACGCCCCTGGAGCGGGAGGGTAATGATCAGGTGTTGTGCGCGATTTGGCGACGGATGGGGCGACGGATGGGCGTCGGGTTGTTCTGGACTGTTGATAGAAAAGGTCTATCCTCAAATACATCATCGAGATTGCAAAGAAGGTTTGACGGCGGTTACAAGCAAGCGTAAACTCCCGC
>CALHCI010000025.1 GCA_937931165.1 uncultured Granulosicoccaceae bacterium | reverse complement strand
TTTTGTTTACTTTTGTTGCGTTTGACAAAAGTGAATCGTACTGCCAGGGACTGGCATCGAAAAAGGGCATGGATGCCAGGCAAGAACGGCTAAGCGCAGCGAATGAAACAACGGCTGAGCGCAGCGAATGAAACAATGGCTGAGCGCAGCGAACAAAACAACAGCCTGAGCGCAGCGAATGAAACAACGGCTAAGCGCAGCGAATGAAACAACGGCTGAGCGCAGCGAACAAAACAACAGCATGAGCGCAGCGAACGAAACAAAAAAAGCCCAGCGGCCAGCGACACTCTAGCTATTTAATTTAGCCAACATCTCTGCCTGTTTATTCCGATCACTAAAATGCAAAAACGAAAGTGCCTTTCGGCGTATTGAGGCGATGTTAGTAGTGCGTAGCACGTTTTTGATTTCCAGTACCGAGTTGGGTGGCATGCTGAACTCGCGTAATCCGAGGCCTAGTAACAGACGTGTATATTCTGTGTTGCCTGCCATTTCTCCGCACATAGTGACGGGGATTTTTTGTTTGTTGCCTGCGTCTATGACCATTTTGATTAACGTGAGTACGGCAGAATTTAGCGGGTCGTAGAGGTAGTTCACCTGATCGTCGATGCGGTCTATGGCCAGGGTGTACTGGATGAGGTCGTTAGTGCCTATCGAGAGGAAGTCTAAGTGTTTGGCAAAGTGGTTGGCGGATATTGCGGCTGCCGGTACTTCTATCATACCGCCGACGGCAATCTTTTCATCAAACTTGATTTTGTCGTTAAGCAGCGATTGTTTGGTGGCTTGTAAGAGTTGTATGGCCTGTTGTAGTTCGTTAACAGTGGTCAACATGGGGAACATGATCTTTATTGGCGCTTTGGCTGAGGCTCTTAATATGGCGCGCAGTTGCGGTACGATTATCGACGGGTCGTTCAGGCATAGTCGTATGCCTCTTAAGCCCATGGCAGGGTTGTGTGCTAACGGTCCGGTTTCTACGGTTTCGACTTCTTTGTCTGCGCCTAAGTCTACGGTGCGTATGGTGAGTGGTGCACCGCGCAGTGCGCGGGCTACGCGCATGTAGGTTTTGTAGTGTTCGTCTTCGTCGGGTATGTCGTCGCGACTCATGTAGAGAAATTCGGTGCGGTATAAGCCGACGCCTGCGGCGTTGACTTTGCGCAGAGCTTTGAGATCGTCTTCGATTTCTATGTTGGCGAGCAGGGTGATCTTTTCACCGCTTTTAGCGCGTGATTTGGCATCGGTCAGTTTGACCAGTTCGCGGGCTTTACGTCGCAGATCGCGCTGACGTTTGCGGAAGTGATCGATGACGTTGTCGTCGGTATCGGCCAGTACCATGCCGTTGGCACCGTCGAGCACCAGTGATTCACCGGGTTTTAAGTAGCGTCTTGCATCGGTGAGTCCGACGACTGCAGGAATGTTCAGGCTGCGTGCCAGTATGGCGGTGTGGGACAGCGGGCCACCCATTTCGGTGACGAATCCGGCAACGCCGTTGTTTTGCATTAATACGGTGTCTGCGGGAGTGAGATCGTCAGCGACAATAATGTGGTCTTTCCAGTTTTGTACTTCGTCTTCGTCGCGACTTTTACCCCTGATCAGTGCCTGCATAACGTGATTAAAAACATGGTTTACGTCATCTCGGCGGGTGGCGATGTAAGGGTCGTCCATTGATTCGAAGACTTTGACAATGGCATCACGCTGCATTTTAAGCGCCCACTCGGCGTTGCAGTGGTGCTGTTTGATCATGTCGACCGGGGTGTTGGCGAGCATGGAGTCATCCAGCATCAGCAGGTGAGTTTCGATGAATGCGCTGATATCTTCCGGTGAGTCTTCCGGTATGCCTTCTTTGACTTTTAGCAGTTGTTTGCGTGCCAGAGAGTGCGCGGTTTTAAAGCGACGGACTTCTTTCGACAGTTGCTTTTTTTCTATGCTGCGTTCGATGATTTCGGGTTGGTTGCGATGCAGTACATACACAGGGCCAATGGATATGCCCCGTGAAACGCCCATGCCTGCAAGCATGACGGCCATTATTCAGGCTCGCCGAATTTGTCGTTGATTAATGATTCGACGGCATCCATGGCTTTATTTGCTTCTGTGCCTTGCGTGTAAATGGTGATGATATTGCCGCGACTGGCGGCCAGCATCATCACGCCCATGATGCTTTTGGCGTTTACTTTCTGATTGTCTTTTTGAATTTCAATTTCGCAGTCGAAGCTGCTTGCCAGTTTGACAAGCTTTGCCGCTGCACGTGCATGCAAGCCAAGTTTGTTGATGATTTCTATTTCTTTTTCTAGCACCTGGTTTTGACTACCTTTAACGGTTACGCAGCACTCACTTTAAAAAAGAAGTGTTGCTTTACTGGTTTGTTTTTACTGGTTTGCTCTACTTGTTTGCTCTGCTGGGCGGGGTTATCCAATCTCCCGATGTTTAATAGATATCTGGTCTATTTTACCTTTTACGCGCTTCTGGATTTCTTCGACCACAAAGACTGACCGGTGTCTGCCGCCGGTACAGCCGATTGATACGGTCAGGTAGGAGCGGTTTTCGGCTTCGAAAACGGGGGTCCAGTCGAGAAAGAATTTGCAGATATCGTCGATCATTTTTTCGACAAGATCGTGCTCTCTTAAAAAATTGGCGACGGGTTCATCGCGTCCGGTCATGGGTCTGAGTTGCGTTGACCAGTACGGGTTGGGCAGGCAGCGTACGTCGAACATGAAGTCGGTGCCGACCGGCTGGCCGTGTTTGAATCCAAACGACTGCAGCAATACGTTGAGCGGTTTGCGGTTCAGGCCGAGTACGCGTTTCTGGATGACTTCACGCAGCTGGTGCAGATTGAGGTTGGTGGTGTCGATGCCGACGTCTGCAATTTGTTCGACCCGGCCGAGCAGGGCGCGTTCGGTCTGCAGTGCGGTTTCGAGTGGCGCGCCGTTTTTTGACAGCGGGTGTTTGCGTCGCGTTTCACTGAAGCGGGTGATTAGCGTGTTGTGCTGGGCGTCGAGGAAGACCACTTTGGTATCGACACCCAGTGAGTTGACCTGCATGAGTACCGATTCGAATTGATCGAGCGGATCGCCCTCGCTGCGAGCGTCAATGCCGACCGCTACATCACCGTAGCTGTCACCGTCAGCGGACATTTTTTTTGCCAGATCAACCAGCATGCTGATAGGCAGGTTGTCGACGCAGACAAAGCCCTCGTCTTCGAGCGTATGCAGGGCAACGCTTTTACCGGCCCCGGATAAACCACTGACTACGATTAACTGCATTGTCTAACCTGCATTGTTCAACCTGTATGGTTTATCAGGGCGGTGCCGCTGGTTGAGCGTTGGTGTGCCATTGCGTTTATTGCAGCTGCGCTGATGTGACTGAGCTTCTAACGGCTATGAGTCCATCAGTTGTTTTTGCAGCGTTTCAAACTCTGCACCGCTATCGTAACCGCTTTTTCTGAGAAGATAATTACGAACTGCCGCTTCTACGAGGACCGCGAGGTTACGACCCGGAGCAACGGGTAAGGTTAGTTGAGCAATCTCAACGCCAAGTACGTTGCGGGAGTGTTCGGGGTTTTGTAAACGCGTGTCCTGATTGTATTCGCCCATGAGCTCAAGACGCACAATAAATCGCAGCACTTTCTGGTGGCGGGTGGCGGCATGGCCGTACATACGCCGGATGTTCAGCACACCGAGGCCGCGTACTTCGAGAAAGTCTCTGAGTAACGGCGGGCACGTGCCTTCGATGGTGTTGTGGGCAATGCGACGGAATTCGGGCGCATCGTCTGCGACCAGGCTGTGGCCGCGACTGATGAGTTCGAGTGCCAGTTCGCTTTTACCGATAGCGCTTTCACCGGTGATAAGCACACCGGCACCCAGCACTTCCATGAGTACGCCGTGAATGACTTCGGTGTGGCTGAGCCGGTGATTCAGAAACTGGCCGAGTGAGTTGATCAGTTTGCGGCACGGCAGGGGGCTGGTGACCAGCGGTGTGGAGGCTTCGTTGGCGAGCTGGATTAGTGTGTCGTCCGGTTTGATACCGTCTGCGACGATAATTAACTGGCACTGCTGGCGAAACAGCTCTTCTCGCACCGGGCCGCCAATGCGTGCCAGGCCTTCGAATTCGGTTTTGCCAATCACCTGAATGCGATTCGGGCTGATCAGATTGAGGATACCGAGCAGGTTGGGGCGGTGTTCTTCGGGCGGGGCTTTTTCGAGTGAGCGGCTGGCGCCTTCCTGGCCGGCAAGCCATGTCAGGGCCAGTGGTTCACACAGCTCGTTGAAGAGTTCTTTGACGGTCAGGCTTGAGGACATTGCCAGTCAGGCCTCGCCGGATGTCATCGGTTGCCGCTACTGAGCTTTTTTTCGGTGCGTTTTGTGTCGGCGGCGGTGTCGGGTTCCTGATTCTCGTTCTGGTCGTTCTCGTTGTCGCCGATTGGACAGTCGTTGAGCATAGTCAGGACTTCGTCTGCGGTTTTGGCATTGCGGATTTTGCGGCGATTGTCTTCGTCGTTAAAAAAGCGCGCCACTGAGGCCAGAATGTGCAGGTGCAGTTCGGTTTTTTCTTCCGGGATGAGCAGGCCGAAGACGACATCGACCGGTTCGTTGTCTGCGGAGTCGAAATCGACCGGATCGGTCAGCGTCACCAGCGCTGCTACGGGTTCGGTGACGAAATCAACGCGCCCGTGTGGCATAGCGATGCCGTGGCCCATGCCCGTGCAGCCCAGCCTTTCGCGGGCGGTCAGCGCGTCGATCACGTCCATATCGACGTCATCATCTTCGTCATCGTGGAGGTCGAGCGAGTCTTCAATTAGCTGGGCAACCAATTGAATGGATTTCTTCTTGCTGGTAGTCGATGCCCCGCACTGTACGCGCGAGGCACCAAGCAGACTACCCAGTGTAGTTTGCGACATGACGATCGATTTGCCTGAGGCAGTTGTGTGTCAGGGGGCGTACTGTATCGTCGTTATTCCTCAATGTTAAGCTTGTCTTTGTCTTTTCTGTGGTGATCTTTGAGTTTTTCTTTGTGTTTGATGAGTTGTCGGTCGAGTTTGTCGGTCAGTAGATCAATCGCGGCGTACATATCTTCTTCGATGGTGTCAGCGAAAAGCTGTGCGCCTTTGACGTTGACGGTGGCCTCTGCCTTCTGCCGCTGCTTTTCCACGGTGAGAATGACGTGCACATCAGTGACGTCGTCAGAGTGTCTCTCCAGTCGATCCATTTTAGACGTTACGTAGTTCCGAAGTGAGTCTGTGACGTCGAGATGATGGCCTGTGACGATTAGATTCATATTGTCTCTCTATTGACGAACGTGGAAAGGACAGCCGGCCGTATTGACGGCAGGTTGTGTCGGGGATTGGGTGGAAACCGGGTGGTCGAATCGTTCGACCGGGTGCGGGGCAGGGCGCCCCGGGTAGTTGTGCCGCTGGTGGAGTGCAGCCGGGAAATCAAGCTGCAACCCGAGTTGCCAAACAAGCTGCGATATTGAAGCAGTTGTCCGGGTAGCAGTGTCGATTGACCGGCTTATCCATTATGCTTCCTTTGGGCGGATCACATTAAAACTCTTTTCCGATGTTTGCTTCGGGGTTACCACAGTGTGTCAGTTGCGATGTTACGTTACACATCACACTACGGTGTTGGAAAAGTGTTGTGTTGATCTGTGTCATTGTGCTTTTTAAATGAAAGCCCCGCCTAGTTTAAACGCTTGCGTTCATTGGAAGGCGGTATTGACATTGACTCTCTGTACTTTGCCACGGTTCTGCGTGCTACCTGTATGCCGGACGCCACCAGTGTACTTGCAATTTTGCTGTCACTCAAAGGTTTTCCCGGATCTTCTTTGGCAATGAACTTTCTAATCATGGCACGGATGGCGGTTGCTGAACATTCACCACCATCTGATGTTGATACGTGGCTTGAAAAGAAGTATTTAAATTCAAATATGCCACGTGGTGTATGAATGTACTTTTGGGTGGTTACCCGTGAGATCGTTGATTCGTGTAGGTCGAGATGTTCTGCAATGTCACGTAATACCAGCGGACGCATGGCCTCATCACCGTACTCAAGAAAACCGCGTTGTCTTTCGACAATGGCTGTGCCGACGCGTAACAGTGTTTCGTTACGGCTTTGCAGGCTTTTAATAAACCACCGCGCTTCCTGCAACTGGTTACGCATGTAGTTGTTATCGTCGCTTTTGTCGGCACGCTTAACCAGGCCCGCATACATTGAGTTGACCGCAAGACGGGGTGCGATATCAGGGTTGAGCTCAACACGCCATACCCCCTTAATCTTTTTAACAAAGACATCGGGTACGATGTACTGTGGTTTGTTAGAGACAACTTGTGAACCAGGGCGGGGCGTCAGGCTCTGGATGGTTTGTATTGAACGCTGTAGTTGATCTTCATTGATCTTTAACTGACGCTTGATTTTGGCAAAATCTCTGGCGGCGAGCATTTGCAGGTGATCACCAATGAGTTGTTTACATACTTCTATGTGTGGTGATTCATCCATCTCCTGCAGCTGAATAAGCATGCATTCGCGGGTGTCACGTGAGCCGCAACCTATCGGGTCGAGCTGTTGAATCAGTCTTAAGATTGCTTCGACTTCTTCTTCGCTGCAATGATCTTCAGGGTCCGGGAAGTTTTCATTGACTGCTTCAAGGATAACTTCGATCGGATCTTCGAGGTAGCCATTGTCATCGATACAGTTGATTACTGTTGTTGCGATAACCTGGTCAGACTCGCTGAGTGATCTTAACTGTAGTTGTTCTAATAAATGGTCTTGTAAGTTACCGCCGCCAGCGCTGGTGTATTCGGTGAAATCGCGTTGGCTCTCTTCTCCGGATTGCATGGAACCGGTGCCATAAGCGGGTTCGTAAATATCTTCCCAGGCGCTGTCTACCGGAAGTTCATCGGGAATGTCTGGTGTGGCTTCGGTGACTTCAACAGAGTCGCTAAAATCTTCGAGTGACTCAACGCTGATATCGTCTGCGGAAAAATCATCATCGTTATCTTTTTTTGATTCGGCCTCCGCTTCCTGCTTGTTGGATTCGCGCTCGTTGTCGTTACGCATTTTGGCAGCTTCTTTTTCAGAGCTGTCATCTGATTCTTCCTGCACTTCGAGCATGGGGTTGCTTTCGAGCGCTTGTTGAATTTCTGTTTGCAGTTCGAGCGTGGAAAGCTGTAGCAGCTTAATGGCCTGTTGCAGCTGTGGCGTCATCGCCAGCTGCTGGCCGATTTTCATTTGAAGCGAATTTTTCATACGTGCGCGTTATCCATTATGACTGGTGCAAACGGCCTTTGATAAAAAGCAAGATGAAGTGTGTTTATCACCTGCTTCGTTTCTCCGACATTCCTCGGTGGGTTGATCGCCCAATGCCGGTACCGTCATTGTTGTTATAAGTTGCTTCGAAGCTGCGGATGAGCAGTTTGCGTTGCATGGATAAAGTATGGTTCAAAAGTGGTTAACTGCAATGTCAATTGCACAATAATTGTTGTCTGCGGGCTGGCTCACAAAGTGTTGACACAATTGGACAATAAGTTGCAGTGGTGCCGGATTACACCCGTCTGTTTGTTGGCGCACTGTCACGATAGTGACTAGTTTGCTAACGGTTTGTTTCTGCTGTTTGTCAAGCGCCTTCTGCACAGTATTCCTCCATGTTGACCAGCTTATAAAGCACGTTAATTTGCTTTTTAATACACGCTTTAGTTACAGAGTAAAGCTCTCACCAAGATACACCTCTCGTACCTGTTGGTTTTGCAAAATTTGTGTGGCAGTGCCTTCTGCAATGACATTTCCGTCACTTAGTATGTAGGCTCTTTCGCAGATCCCCAGCGTTTCGCGTACGTTGTGATCAGTGATCAGCACGCCGATACCACGTTGTTGAAGATGTTCGATAATCTTCTGAATATCAAGCACTGATATTGGATCGACGCCGGCGAAAGGTTCATCGAGCAGTATAAAGGCCGGGTCGGCTGCCAGCGCGCGGGCAATCTCTACGCGGCGTCGCTCACCACCGGAAAGACTCATGCCGAGACTTGATCTGATGTGTGAGATTTGCAGTTCTTCGAGCAGGGTTTCTACCGTTTCCCGATATTGTGCTTTTTTAAGATCGGGGCGGTACTGCAAAATCGAGATGATATTTTCTTCGACGGTGAGCTTGCGAAATACCGATGCTTCCTGCGGCAGGTAACCGACACCCAGCCGTGCTCTGGCGTGCATCGGGTAGTTGGTAATATCTTTTCCGTGCAGTGTAATGCTGCCGCCATCGGGTTTCACCAGCCCGACGACAATATAGAAGCATGTGGTTTTACCGGCACCGTTCGGGCCCAGTAAGCCGACTACCTCTCCCTCGCTGACGTCGAGATTAACGCCGGTGAGGATTGCTCTTTTGCTGTAGGATTTTTGTATGTCTTGTGCAACGAGCATGAGCGGGAGGTGTTTCCGGTGATTGAGAAAGGCGCCGTCTAACGGCCGGGTTGCAATACGATATTGACGCGGCCTTTGTTGTTGCCGGCAGCTTTGAAGGTCAGTTCGGCCATGTTGTAACTGATGGTGTGGCCGGTGAATTTCTGCCCCGGTCGTTCAAATTCTGCATTGCCCTTGAAAGTGATTTCTGAAGTCCGGGTGTTGTACGAAATTTCATTACTCTGACCACGCATCAGTTCGTCATTTTCGGTGAGCTGCTGAAAGCGGATAGGGCTGCCACTGCCGCTGATGCGGTATAGCGCGTTGTCGCGAAGCTCGACCACAATCCGGTCTGCCTTAATGACCATTGATCCCTGGCTGATTTCGACATTCCCCGAGAGTACCTGGGTGCCGGCTCTTTCGTCGTACTCTGAGGTATCTGCATTGATGTTGATCGGCTTGCTGCGATCATCGGTTTTTGCCAGTGCCGGAGTGCTGAGTAGTGTGCAGAGCAGGGTGAGCAGCAGTGCGGAGGTGAAGGCAAGGATAGGAAGCCTGGACGTCCCCTGCCTTAATGTGGCTGCCGGCACTGCACGACGGCTATTGTTGAACCGCATAGTGCGCCTCCACGCCTGATTGAAATTGCAGGATACCGTTATCAACATCTGCTTGCATTTGATTCGCCTGGAATGACCATTGTCCGCCATCAATTTGTACCGGTTCGCTGGTGCTCATTAGCCGGCTGTCGGTATCGATGTTTAAGGTTTCGGTGCTGACGTTAACAGGTGGGTTATTGTTGCGGTTGTGGGTAAGTGCGACATTTCCCACCAGCTGCAGTTTGGAGAAATCCGGCGAGAGGTAGCCGGTATTGGCATCACCGGACCATGACTGCCGGTTTTGACCGGTCATTTGCACCGAAGGCTGATCAATCACCGAGTTATTACCGTTGACGTAGTGCGACAGCGATTTTCCGCTGAGCTGGTACACCTGCCCTTTGTTGTTGTTGACGTTGGTAATGATGAAGTCTTCCAGCGTGTAGTCAGTTTCGTTGATGGCCATATCGACGCTGTTTTCTGTTGCCGGGGCGGTGCTGTCCCGGTCGTCGAGCCATTGCCAGGAAACGACCGCGACAATCAGCAGCGCCAGAATCAGAAGTGTATTGGCGAATTTACGTGGCATGGAGCAGGTGTGGTTGGAAGTCGTGGTTATTGTAACCGGACTGGCTTAACGGGGGGTTGATGAATGCGCAATTGCAATGGGCCCGGTGCCTGCTCGGCGATTGAGTAACATCCGGGGTGGTATGGGTGCGACTCCCACATGCCATGCGTTTACAATCGGCAGGGCTAGACCAGGTAGCGGGCGATGGCTTGTTCGTACAGGTTTTTGGATTTAAGAATCAGCTCGCATGCTTCTCTGACAGCGCCGTTGCCTCCCGGTCGCTGGCTGGTCCAGTGTGCCGTTGCCGCAATTTCGGCGCAGGCGCCCGGTACGGTGAGCGCCAGGCCGGCGCGTTTCATTACCGGCATGTCGATGATGTCGTCACCCATGTAGGCGACTTGTGAATGCTGCAGTGAGAGTTTGGCGGTAAGCGTTTCGAAGGCACCGAGTTTGTCTTTCTGCCCCTGATACACATGCTCTATTTGCAGCTCTTTGCAGCGGTGCTCGACCACCTTTGATGTCCTGCCGGTAATTACCCCCAGAGTGACGCCTGCGTCTGCAAGCATGCGAATGCCCAGACCATCGGTAGCATGGAAGCGTTTGGTTTCCTGACCATCGTCACTGCGGTACAAACCGCCATCGGTAAAAACCCCATCGATATCGAAGATAACCAGTTCAACGCTGGCGGCCAGTTGTTTTATATCGTTGGCGGGTTGGCTCATGAAGCGTTCCGGTTAGGTGTTTTTAAGATGGGTGTAACTGTGTACCTAAACCTGCACGACGCCGGCTTGCAATAGTGAGTGCATATTGAGCGCACCGCACACGCACTGGTTTTCGTCGAGTACTGGCAGGGCATAAATTTTATGCTTTTCCATGAGCTCCAGTGCTTTAACAGCCGGCTGGTTAACCTGAACACTATGGCCGCCTTTGGTCATGACTTCAGTAATGCGCGTGGTATTGATATCGATACCGCCATCGAGTGCACGACGCAAGTCGCCATCTGAAAACACACCAGCCAGTTTGTTCTGCTGATCAGTCACAATAAGAAAGCCCAGCTGGCCGGTACTCATTTCGAGCAAGGCTTCTTTTACGGAAGCGCTTTTGTTCACCGCGGGAATCGCGTTACCGCTGACCATCACATCGGTCATGTTGAGTAACAGTCGTTTGCCAAGCGCACCACCAGGGTGCGTGCGGGCAAAGTCGTTGGCGCTGAAGCCGCGCAGATTAAGCACAGCAACGGCCAGTGCATCACCGGTGGCGAGTGTGGCAGTGGTGCTGGAAGTAGGGGCCAGGCCCAACGGGCAGGCTTCGGTTTTCACCGAGATGTCGAGATGAATGGACGCAGCCTTTGACAGCGACGAGTTACTGCGACCGGTAAAGGCAATGACCGTGTTACCCATTCTTTTCAGCAGCGGCAAAATAGTTTTGAGTTCATCTGACTCTCCACTGTAGGAAATCGCAATGACAACGTCTTCGCTTTTGATCATGCCGAAATCGCCATGGCTGGCTTCGGATGGATGAACAAAAAATGACGGCGTGCCGGTACTGGCAAGGGTAGCGGCAATTTTATTGGCGATATGACCCGACTTGCCGATGCCACATACGACGACGCGACCACGGCAGGCCAGTATGGCGTCGCAGGCGTTAAGGAAGTTTTTGTCGAGACGTTCTTTAAGTGACAGAACGCTTTCGGCTTCGATTTCATAGACACGGCGGGCCAGCGCGAGTGTGTCATTTGCTTGTTGCGACAGGTTGCTGTTGGCCGAAGGGCGGCTGGGCGCCGGTCGGTCAAGCACCGTTGAATCGTCTTTCACCGGATTTTCGCTTTACTCGAGATCGTCGAGCAAGTCTAACTCGTCAGGCGGATAGTTGGGTGACTGAATATCTGCTTTGTCACTCGTGGGCTCGATATTGTCGAGCTCGTCTAATTCGTCGAGTTCATCTAACTCGTCAAGTTCATCCAGCTCATCTAATTCATCCAGCTCATCCAGCTCATCCAGCTCATCCAGCTCATCAAGTTCGTCAAGCTCATCAAACTCGTCCAGTTCATCGAGATCGTCGGTGCTATTTGCTGTTTTCTCCGGTTGCTTTTTGGGCCTTGGGCCGCCTTCCGGGTAAATCTGTTGCCTGCGCCAGTTCATGTAACTGTCGCGTACAAAAATGTAGGGATCGAGGCTGGCGGTATCCAGTATGGATGAGGCTGCCAGCAGATTAGAGCGCGCGTTAACCACATTCAAAGCCACCAGTTTGTCTCTGGCAGCGGTCGGGACTCGTGATGAGTTAAGCGGTTCTATCTGGCTGTCACCCAACAGTCCTGCAGTACTGCGCAGCGTTTGCGAACCGAAAAACGGCAACACCAGGTAGGGACCTTCGGGTACTCCCCATACGCCCAGTGTCTGACCGAAATCTTCGTTGTGACGCTCGAGGTCGAGCTTGGTGGCAACATCGAACAGTCCGCCAATACCGATGGTGGTGTTGACAGCAACGCGTGCGGTGTCGAGCAGACCTTGCTCTATTTTGCCCTGCAGTAACGAGTTGGCCGCGACCGATACATCGCCCAGGTTGCCAAAGAAGTTACTGACACCTCGTCTGACCACAGTGGGGGTGACCTTGCGGTAGCCGGTGGCGATAGGTTTGAGCGCGACACGGTCGAGGGTGTCGTTGAATTTGTAGACGGCGCGATTGACTTTTTCCAGCGGGTCGCGGATTTCAGTCGGCGGTGGTTTGCCAGTGGCGCACGCTGTGGTCAGCAATGCCAACAGCACAATTGCTCCGATTTTTATGGCACTGCTCACCCGCTGTTGCATCTCGATTATTGTTGTTGGCAGAAGTAGAAAGTTATTGTTTCGTAAAAATATTAGTCCATTGCGCCGGAAAGTGGAGCACGACTGAGTGTGTCTCGCCAGAATTTGCTTCGCAAGTGCTGATCGATTGCCGTTTCTACAGTGTCCTTTCTTATCCATTGCCAACCCAAATAAATCGAAAAATGGCTTTTGATGCCGGCATCGTGCCTGCACCTGATGAGATCAGATGATAATAATCGAGCAAAAGGCTTAGTCAGATTACCGTTTTCCTTCGTCGTTTATGATCTTGCGGGCTCGCTTGCCGATTTGCAATAAATCAGCAAATTCACGTTTTTATCCCTATTCCTGTACGGGGCAGGTTTTAATAAAGGGTTCAACAGTACCGGTAGCCTTTGCGTTCGGCAGAAATCGCATTGCAGACAATTTGGCGTTACCGCAACGTTCCGGAGAGATGGTTAACGGAAATATTTCCAGCCTTGATTTCCTGTGACCTAAATACACATTTGCGGTGACGACTAGGCTAACATTTTGTTACGTAATGGGTTTAAAGCCGCCGTTAAGCTTGGTGTGAGTAAACTTTCGTACCCTGTTCAGGTCTGTTAAGGCCAACAGAGCACGCAGAACCAATTAAGGAAAGACCAGATGAAGCGCACGCTTGCCGCTGTCACATTTTTGCTGTTTACCCTGCCGGGCCTTGTGCTTGCGCATCCTGCTCATGATCTCGTCCGGCAGGTGACGGATAAGTTTATTGCCGCACTGGAAAGCCCGGAGGCGAAAAGCGACCAGGGCTTTATCAAGGCAGCGGTTGATCGCGATGTATTGCCGCATATCGATTTTGAGTCGATGACTAAGCTAACGGTTGGCAAGGCGTGGAAATCAGCCAGTGCCGAACAGCGTGAAACGCTGGTCACCGAATTCCGGACCTTTCTGCTTGGTACCTACACCCGTGCGCTGGACGAGTATTCCGGTCAGTCGCTTGATTTTCTGCCCTACGAGGCCGGCAAGCGCGACGACCGTGCCGAAGTAAAAACGTTGTTTAAAGACCCGGGTGCAAGTGCGGCAATTCCTATCGACTACAAGCTGCACAACAAGAATGGCCCGTGGATGATTTACGATATTAAAGTAGAACAGGTCAGTCTGGTGCTGGGTTATAAATCTGAATTTGGCAGCCAGATCCAAAAAGGTGGTGTCGACGGGTTAATCAAGGCACTGCAGGAAAAAAACAAGTAGCGGTTTCGCTACTTCAAAGTCAGACGCTGCCGGGTACCGGCGGCAGCCAGCCCCAGCAGTTTTTTGCGGGGCTTTTTTATTTGAGCCTGGTTTATCTAAGCCTGGTTTATTTGAGCCTGGGCGATTTTACCGACAGATTTCAGTGGTCAATTTCACTGATCGGGCACAAAGCACAGCAGCCGGGCCGCAATGGCTTGGGCCACGGGCGTTATTCCGTTATCATCGCGGGTAAATCCCACATCACAGCCTGCTGTGTCTGTCCTGTTGGGCGATGCCCTGAAATCAGGGCCACGACTTCTCCTGCTGAATTGCTAAAAGCTAAATGGATAAACTGATTATAAGTGGTGGCACACCACTGAGCGGTTCTGTGCGCATTTCCGGCGCAAAGAACGCGGTGCTGCCAATTCTGGTGGCCACCTTGTTGTGCGAAAACTCGGTCACGCTCGAGAATGTTCCGCACCTCAATGACGTAACCACCACCATGACGCTGCTGGGTCGGCTGGGTGTGAAACTCACGCTCGATGACAAGATGCGCATAGAGGCTGATGCCTCAGACGTCAGTAACTACTGCGCTGACTATGAGCTGGTGAAAACCATGCGTGCATCCATTCTGGTGCTGGGTCCGTTGTTGTCGCGATTTGGTGTGGCAGAAGTGTCGCTGCCCGGTGGCTGTGCCATCGGTGCGCGTCCGGTCGATCTGCACATCAACGGGCTCAAGGCCATGGGTGCCGAGATTGATCTTGAGGGTGGTTACATCAAGGCGCGTTGCAAAAAGCTTCAGGGCGCGGTGATCAACTTTGATATCGTGACCGTGACCGGTACCGAGAACCTGTTGATGGCAGCGACGCTTGCCGAAGGGCAGACCGTGCTTGAGAATGCCGCACGCGAACCGGAGGTGGTTGATCTGGCCAATTTTCTGATTGCCATGGGCGCAGATATTCAAGGTGCAGGTACTGACACCATTACTATTAATGGCGTGCCGTCATTAAAGGGTTGTGATTACCGCGTCGTGCCGGACCGGATAGAAACCGGCACCTTCCTGGTGGCGGCGCTGGTGAGCGGCGGGTCCATGACCGTGCATGATGCGCGTGCCGATACACTCGATGCGGTGCTGCACAAGCTCGATGAGGCCGGTGCAGACTTAAGTGTGACTGACAACGAAATTTCTATTTCCTGTCGTTACGAACGTCCAAAAGCGGTAGATATCCGTACTGCACCCTATCCGGCATTCCCTACCGATATGCAGGCGCAGTTTACGTTGCTGAATTCAATTGCCGAGGGTGCGGCAACCATTACCGAAACGATCTTTGAAAACCGCTTTATGCATGTGCAGGAGTTACAACGCATGGGTGCTGATCTGCGCGTCAGTGGTAACACGGTTTTCTGCAAAGGCGTTAACAAACTCGAAGGTGCGCCGGTAATGGCAACGGATCTGCGTGCTTCTGCAAGTCTGATTATTGCCGGCCTGATTGCCGAAGGCGAAACTGAATTGCAGCGTGTTTATCATATTGATCGCGGCTACGAACGCATTGAAGAAAAGTTTCATGCGCTGGGTGCAAATATCAGACGCGTGGCCGGTTAGCAGCACAATACCGTTTGGATGACTGGTGACTGAACATCTCTCCATTGCGTTAACCAAAGGACGTATCCTTGCTGATACGCTGCCGCTGCTGGCTGCTGCGGGAATTGAACCGCTTGAAGATGCAACGGCGACCCGTAAATTGAAGGTAGAGACGTCGGTACCCGGCACATCGCTGTTGCTGGTCAGGGCATCTGATGTGCCGGCTTATGTGCAATATGGCGGTGCAGATATCGGGGTTACCGGTAAAGATGTATTGCTTGAACATTCAGGGCGCGGTATTTACGAACCGATTGATCTCGGTATTGGTCGTTGTAAGCTGGTACTTGCCGGCAAGCCAGGTGTTGATCTGAACGGACAGTGCAGGATGCGAGTGGCCACCAAGTATCCGCTGGTAACTGCTGACTACTTTGCTCGTCTCGGCAGGCAGGTAGAGATCATAAAGCTGTACGGATCTATGGAGCTCGCGCCAGTGGTAGGTATGGCAGATGTGATTGTCGATATTACTGAAACAGGCTCAACCTTACGCGCCAACGGACTTGTGGTACTCGACGACATTGTTGATATCAGTTCCAGACTGATTGTTAACAAAGCTTCAATGAAAATGAAACATAAAACAATTCATGCGCTAATGAGTGCGGTAAAAAGCGCTGTGACGGAAAAGTTTAATGACTGAGCACGCAGTGATCGCGACGGATGATATACGCATTCGCGAAATTAAAGAGTTATTGTCTCCGGCAAAACTCATCGAAGAGATTCCGGTAAGCGCCGAGATAGCACAAACGGTGCATAGTGCACGCATGGGTGTGCGCGGCATACTTGATCGTGAAGATCATCGTCTGGCTGTGGTGGTCGGGCCATGTTCTATCCATGATCCGGAAGCCGGTATCGAGTATGCAAAAAAGCT
>CALHCI010000024.1 GCA_937931165.1 uncultured Granulosicoccaceae bacterium | reverse complement strand
AAATGGCGCAGCCACCCGCAGGGCACTTCATCAGCGTGCTAAGAGAAAAGCGTTTTCGTTACTTTTGCGCTTTTCAAAAGTGACTCGTAGTGCCATGGAATGGCAATCGAAAAACGGCATGGATGCCAAGTCCCACACGGCTGAGCGCAGCGAACAACCCAACGGCTGAGCGCAGCGAACGAACAAAAGGCCGAGCGCAGCGAACAACCCAAAAGCCAGCGCAGCGACAAACAGCAACTACCCAATTGGCACACTTGCCGGCAAAGCAATAACGATCTCCGCCCCGCCTGTCGATCGATTCTGAAGATTCATCTCGCCACCATAGCCTTCAATTAACTCGCGGCAGATGGCAAGACCCAGTCCTTGTCCTTCCTGATGTGTATCGGCGCGTACACCGCGTTTGGTCAGGCGATCGAGTTGCTGTTCCGGAAAGCCGGGGCCGTTGTCTTTTATAGAGATGACTGTGGTGTTCTGTTGTACGTGGCAGTCGATACTGATTTTATCGGCGCCATACTTACAGGCATTTTCCAGTAGATTGCCGAGTACTTCCATCAGATCTTCTTCTTCGACTCTGACGGTTTGTTCTTCACTGATGTTATTGGTAAAGCTGACACCGCGCTGATGAAATACTTTTTCAAGGGACCGGATAATTCTTTGTACCGGTGTGGTTAGCACGATGGGCGGTGTCAACAGGCGTTGCGTGCCGGCGTCTGCACGCTTGATGTGATAGTCGACTATCTGTTGCATGCGATCTGCTTGTCGTTGAAGTTCGTTGCTGGCCTCTCCGGTTTTGATGTTTCGCAGGACACTGAGTGGTGTTTTGAGACTGTGGGCAAGGTCATCAAGGGTGTGGCGATATTTCTGTCTGCGTCCGCGTTCACTGGCGATGAGCGCGTTCATGCGACTTGCCACCGCGGTAAGTTCGAGTGGTACATCGGCGGGTAATTGTTCGCGCTTACCGTTTTCGATTTCATTGAGCTGTTGGGAGATTCTGCGCAGCGGGCTCAGACCCCAGGCCAGTACCAGTGCGATTGACGTAAGCAACAGTGCACCCATACCGGCCATGGCGAGCCATAACTTGTGGTTAAACGATTTACTTTGCTGGTCAAACTCGCTGCGGTTGTCAGCAACAACAAACTGATACACCTGTACGTTGCCGTCAGGCAGCAGCCACTCAACAGCAAAACGCAGTAGAAACAGTTTACCCATCTGTGAATCGTGTTCGGTGCTGAACTTCCATTGACCAATTTCACCTTCACTGCTTGCAGGCAGTTCAGTGGTAAGCGATGGAGACCGCCAGATCTGGTTGATTTCTGTGTCGCGGATTTCCGCGTAGGTACCGGACATCGGCTGGCGCAGCAGAGCGTTGGGTAACTCGGTTGGTGAGATTGCAATATTGCCGTCAGACGATATGCCGGTAACCCCGAGTAAGCCATAGACCTGACCCTGCATACGTTCAAAACGTGCCTGTTCAGCACGTTGTTCGACGGTATGCTGTATCGCAAAGGTGGTGAGCCCGATAAAGACTGCCATCACAAGCGCGGCTGCAAGCAGCAGTCTTACCGAAATAGAATTCACTTAACGAATTCGGCTTTAGTGTCGGGCGGGGCGTCAGGCGGGGGTGTCGCTCGAAGGCTTGTCGTCGTCCGCACTGTTAGCGCGTTCCAGTGCAAACCGGTAACCACGACCGCGTAATGTTTCTATCGGGTTAATGGTGTTTTCCGGGTCGAGCTTGCGGCGCAGGCGTCTGACAAACACTTCGAGTACATTGGTATCGCGCTCAGTGTCTTCTTCATAGAGGTGATCGAGCAGGGCGGGTTTTGATATCACTTCGCCAGCATGTATGGCGAGGTATTCAAGTACTTTGTACTCGTACGCGGTGAGCGTGATATGTTCTTCACCCACAGTGACCCGTTGCTCGCGGGTTTCGATTTTCATGATGTCAAAGTCAAGCAGCGGATGTGCCCAGCCACCGACCCTGCGCAGCAGTGCACGAATTCTTGCCAGTAACTCTTCAAGGTGAAACGGCTTGCCGAGGTAGTCGTCAGCGCCTGCTTCCAGGCCTTCGACCCGGTCTTGCCAGCGGTCGCGGGCGGTTAATATTAGAATCGGGTACAGGTGGCCTTCTTCGCGAATCTTGCGGATGATTTCCATGCCGTCAAGCCCGGGAAGTCCCAGATCGATTACGGCCAGGTTCACTGGCATTTCGCGTGCGAGGTACAGCCCTTCCTCGCCGTCGCCAGAGGCATCAATAGCGAAGCCTTCGTCTTGCAGCTTTTCGACAATTTGATTACGGAGTGCTTCTTCGTCTTCAATAACCAGAACGCGCATAGTGATTCCTTTGGCTGAACAGCGGTTAAGCGGATTTTTGCCCGGATACAACGATAGCTTTGACAGTGCCGTCGATAAGGATTCTTATCTCGAGTTCTGTGCAGCCGTTGTCATCCTTTCTCTCGTCGACTTTCAGTACTTTGCCACCGGAATGGTCGCTCAGCACTTTGCTGATACTCGCTTCACGATTGACCGGTTTGCAGTCATCGGCAGCCACGCACAGGCTGGCAATCGATGTGCTGGCTATCGCAAAACACAGAATGCCGCAGGCTGTTTTATTGATCATAAGGCTGACTCCGCCGAACGCTTATCGCTGTCCGTATTACTCATCGCTGGTATTCTAGTCAATCATCGCTGACCGACAGGTTAACGGCGGCAATTGGTCATCGTACAGGTGGGTAAGTGACGGATCGCGCAGCGTGACCATCGATTTTGTCGACAGAATGTCACATTCCGTGGCTGTCAGAGAATGAATGGCCGACTGCACAAGTGCTATTTTGGGCCGGTTATCCGATCATTTTTGCAGAAGCAGAATTATGAATAGCTGTTTTCTGCAAATGATCGAATAACCTGTCTCAAAATATCAACCGTCCTTACGACCTGATTCCCTGAATGCCACCTTAGCGGGTGGATACGGCCACCCGAACCGGAATCTTATCACCAGGATGGTGATCTGTGTGAGTTTGAAAGGTTTTGCCTCGAAAGCGATAAGTCACATGGTAGCCGCTGATTTCCCTAACCCGCTGAACGTGTTCGGTGGTGGTGCAACGTCTCTGCCGGTGACGTTTCTCGGGTTTGTGCCTGCGTTGCTGGTGTTGGGTAGAGGTCACATACAGACGGTTATTGCCGTAGCTTTTGTCAGTATTGTGCTGATGTCCGGCGACCAGTCCTGCGCCAATGGCGGCACCTGCCAGAGTCGGTCCGGCATTGCTGCGGCCGTTAACGGATTTGCTGAGTTCGTGGCCGATTGCACCACCAATCACGCCACCAATAAAGACTGCTTCCGGTCGAACCTGCCGCTGTCTGTTGCCATTGCCGTTGCCATTGTTGGTGTGGTACTGGTTGCCATGGCTATGGTTACGGTGGCCGTTATTACCGTTGCCGGTGTTGTGGTAATGGCGATTATTGTGCTGTCGGTTATTCTGTTGCCTGTGTCCCGGGGGGACATGGCAGGTACGTTGTGGTGTGCGTTTTGTGACGGTGCGATACTTAGGCTCGACATGCACCACTCTGGCGTAGTCGGTAAACACGTGGCGGTTATCCTGATGTCGATTACCGGCCACGGCACCCGTTGATGAGGTAATGCCGATCACCAGCGCCGTTATTTTCAGTGTTGAGTCAGTAAGCGTTAAGCCAGAGAATATATTTTTCATGTGCATTCACCTGTGTTGGTGATTGCATCATTATTCTTATGCGCTTAATCCGTTCTGAACATTGTGAATAATAGTGAAGGGTTTCAAATACAGAAGGGTGGTGGATTCACAAATCCGGTGTTTACCACCGGATCAGGTAGGTATCGCAAAGCTTTTCAACTTGACTGTGTAAATAGCAGGTTCTACGAGCAGTTTACTTTTTTGCTACCGCTTCAGTTTCACCGTTGGCATCTTTCCAGCCTTTAAAGCCGGTGTCTATGTGGCAGATATTATCAAAACCCATATTCTGCAGGGTAAGCGCTGCCAGCGCAGAGCGCCATCCGGAAGCACAGTGTAAAACCATCTTATTGCCTGTTGCAAAAACCGGCTTATGGTAAGGGCTTGCAGGATCAAACCAGAATTCAAGCATGCCTCTTGGTGCGTGCTCTGACCCCGGAATTTTCCCTTCGCGATAGAGCTCTCTGATATCTCTGATATCGATAATGGTCACGTTGTCGTCTGCAGCAATCTTCATCGCTTCTTCTGCGCTAATGCATTCTATTTGTGCATTAGCCTCTGCGACGAGCTCTTTTACGCCTTTAATTGACATACTGACTCCGGTGGTTTGACTTGTTTGTGTTAGATCTGGTGTTAATTAAATCAGTTGGGCGCGGTTTCATCGACCGGATATATTTTGGTGATTATGCCCATGCGCGGGTTATCGATATAGTGCATCTGTCTGCTGCGCATACGTCGGTCGGCCTCCATGGCGAATGACTGGCTGCTGCCACTTGGGGTATAAGACAATAGCGTTTCGAAATGCAGAAATCGTCCAACCCAGACTTTTATACCGCCGTAAATGGTTGCGCTGGTAACTTGCGTATAGCGCCCGTTGTTGCTCGCAGGTGGATTAGTGTAGCCACGCAGGTACAGGCTGTCCGCATCGCCGCGCTCGGCGTACATGGGTACTTGTTGTCCGAGAGCAATTCTCATGTAGGGTGCGTTCTCCTGATCAAAGTCAGTTTGTCGCCAGCCGCCGTGGTACACCAGTCTGTGTTCTTCAGATGTGTTGATTTTTTCTGCTTCAGCCTGCAAACGTAACTGCGGCAAAGGCTGGATGGGTGAATTGGGCTCGGCCTGCTGCGGAATACTTTTCGCGCCGCGGACCACCGGCAGCAACAACGTGTTGCTGCGGCCGACGCCTGAGTTACTGACGTGCTCAAAGATGATCACCTCCACGTCATAATCTACCGCATGGGACGGACTTCCAAAAAACAGTGCCGCCAGTATCAGTGGCAGTATTCCGGTGGTAGTGGCGGGGGGCTTGGAAAGCTTCATGTCAGGCGGCCTTACTCTGTTGAAATTGGTTTAGCAGTTGCTCGAGATACGCGATTCGGTCGTCCGGTATGTCGAGATCCTGGTTAAAGCGCAGTGTATTCTTACCATCAAAGGTGAATTCCTGCGGAGAGGTTTGTATCAGGCTGATCAGAAGGCCAGGGTCAATGTTGGGCGCATCGTTGAATACCAGTCTGCCACCTTGTGCACCGGCCTCAAGTCGGGTAACCCCCAGTACCTGGCACATTAGTTTCAGACTGGTGGCTGCGAATAGCATCCTGGTTGGCTCCGGCAGTAAACCGAAGCGATTAATAAACTCGACTTTAAGTTCTTTGAGTGCGGCCTCATCACCGGCGTTGGATATTCGCTTATAGAGTATTAACCGCGTGTGTACGTCCGCGACGTAGTCAGATGGCAGTAATGCCGGTGCGCCGAGCTCTACCTCGGTGCTTTTCGCCAGAGGCTGATCTGCATCTGGAATTTTTCCGGACTTAAGCGCATCGACTGCACGCTCGAGCAGTTGCGTATAAAGCGTAAAACCGATTTCCTGAATCTGGCCGCTTTGCTCATCGCCCAGAAGCTCACCGGCACCGCGAATCTCAAGATCATGTGTGGCAAGCGTAAAGCCGACCCCCAGATCTTCGTGTGCCTCCAGTGCTGACAAACGCTTTTGCGCGTCTTTGGTCATCGATTTTTCAGGTGGTGCAATCAGGTAGGCGTAGGCGCGATGGTGTGAACGACCAACGCGGCCGCGCAGCTGATGCAATTGCGCCAGACCTAGTTTATCAGCGCGGTTGATAATGATGGTGTTAGCCGTCGGTACGTCAATACCGCTCTCGACAATGGTGGTGCAAAGCAGCACATTAAAGCGCTGATGGTAGAAGTCGAGCATGACTGATTCCAGTTGTCTTTCTCGCATCTGGCCATGGGCCACCTGAATAGATGCCTGCGGTATTATCTCTTCGAGGTCACGTGCTACTCGTTCGATGGTGCTGACTTCATTGTGCAGAAAGTAAATCTGGCCACCACGCCCGAGTTCTCTTTGACACGCTTCCTTTATCTGCGTATCAGACCATTCACCGACGAAGGTTTTAATCGCGTGACGATTCGGTGGTGGTGTGGCAATAATGGAAAGGTCTCTCAGCCCCGACAAGCCCATATTTAACGTACGCGGTATCGGGGTGGCGGTCAGCGTTAATATGTCTACCTCTGCCCGCAAAGATTTCATGTGCTCTTTATGGCGCACACCAAAGCGGTGTTCTTCATCGATAATGACCAGCCCGAGGTTCTTAAACGCAACACTCTTCTGCAGTAACTTGTGTGTGCCAATAACAATATCGACTGTGCCGGACTCGAGTGACTTTAGTACCTGTTCTTGTTCTTTGTTGCTGCGAAAACGCGACAGGCACTCTATTTGGACCGGCCACTCTGCAAAGCGATCAAGAAAGTTCTTGTGATGCTGGTGCGCCAGCAAGGTGGTAGGTACCAAAATAACCACTTGCTTGCCGCCATCGACCGCGATAAAGGCTGCACGCATTGCGACTTCAGTTTTACCAAAGCCAACATCGCCACAGACCACTCTGTCCATTGGCTGTTCTGATCGCATGTCTGCCAGTACTTCACCAATGGCGCGTGCCTGATCGGGTGTTTCTTCAAACGGAAAAGTTTCAGCAAAGACCGGATAGTTATTGGTTTCCTGTGTGTAGGCGTAACCTTGTTTGGCCGCACGGCGGGCATGTATTTCAAGTAACTCCGCTGCCACATCATGGGCTTTCTGTGCGGCTTTGCGTTTAACTTTCTGCCACTGTTCACCACCAAGTCTGTGCAGTGGTGCAGACTCTTCCGATGCACCGGTATAGCGACTGATTAAATGCAGAGATGCTACCGGTACGTAGAGCTTGTCTTCTTTGGCGTACTGCAAAAGGAGGTATTCGGTATTGGTGCCACCGATATCCAGTGTCACCAGCCCCTGGTATCGACCTACGCCGTGGTCAATATGCACGACCGGTGCACCAATGCTCAAATCAGCCAGGTTGGCGATCACCGCATCGCTGTCAAGGGTAGGGCGACGAGCACGACGATTGCGACTGATCTGGTTACCGGTAAGCTGTGACTCGCAAATGACAGCGACGTTGGCCTCGAGCGCAATCAAACCCGTGTCGAGCGGTGCCTCGCAAATACAGTAGGGTCGATCACTGTTGATAAACTCTACGAAACTATCGATGCTGACTACCGGAATCTGGTTGGCGATCAGCATTTCCATAAACGCCTCTCTGCGCCCTGCAGACTCTGCACAAAACAGGACTCTTCCTTCGAACTGCTGCAGGAAATCCTTTAACAGCCCGAGCGGCTGTTCGAGCCTTGCTGTGATCGGGTATTTGCCCGGCGCTTTGGTGGAGAAGTTAAGTCTGCCTTTACCATCCGGCAGCTCTGCGTTGGATACATGAATACGGCGGCGTTGTTTGAGCTGCCCGGTGACTGCTGCGGCGTCGATAAAGAGTTGATCAGGCGGCAGCACCGGGCGTTCAATATCGTGACGCCGTTGTTCGTACCGTTCTTCTGTCTGCTCGGTAAATGCTTCCATGGCGGCCTGGCAGTTACCCACCTGAACCACAATACTGTCGTCTGCGAGATAGTCGAAAATGGTCGCCATTTCCGACAGAAAAAGTGGCATGTAGTATTCAATGCCTGACGGCACCACCGAGTTACTGACATCACGATAAATCGGGCTGCTGCGGCTTGCGTCGAACTGCTCGCGGAAGCCCTGTCTGAAGCGGGTAATGGCTGCTTCATCCATCGGAAATTCACGCGCCGGTAACATATCGATAGAATCGATTTTGTCTTCCTGGCGCGCTATCTGATCCGTTGGATCGAAGTGAAATATGGTTTCTATTTCGTCGTCGAAGTAGTCAATGCGAAACGGTTTGTCACTGGCCATCGGGAAGAGGTCGAGGAGTGAACCGCGTACGGCAAATTCACCGTGTTCGTTTACTTCGCTCACGTTGCGATAACCGGCATCGGTAAGTTGCTGACGCAAAGTATCTATGGGCAGTTGTTGTCCGCTTCGAAGCACCAGTGACTGTTGCTTAATATAAGAAGGCGGGCAGAGCCGTTGCAGCAACGTGGATACCGGCAGCACCAATATGCCTTCGCGTAAGGACGGCAACTCGTACAGTGTTTTAAGCCGTTGCGATACCAGCTCCTGATTCGGGGAAAATAAATCGTAGGGCAGGGTTTCCCAATCCGGGAAGTTGTAGATTGGCAACGACGATGAAGTATAGAAGCGCAGTGCGTCTTCCAGGTGATACGCATCGGCCATTGAGGCCGTGATCACCAGAATGAGTTTACGATTTGACGCAGCAAGTTCTGCAATTGCCAGCGCATCTGCGCTTCCGTACAGGCGGCCCCATTGGGAAATCGACAGTTCGGGCAGTGTGAGTAAGGTCTTCGGCGGCATCCGTAGTCAGCGGCGTAAAATCGGGCAATGATAGCACAGCAGCAGGGTTGCAGACAGATTACACCTGCCGCCGCAGAAACTCTGCGGCGCTATTTTTCGGCGAAGTATTGCTCAACTACATTGTCTTCTCTGAGGCTGCTTTCGTCGCGTTTACCAGCCAGCACGCGAACCGGGTCCATACTTGCCCACAGCGGTGTGGAAGCCATGGCACTGGCGAACAATGCACCGCCTCTGAGTGCCCAGGCAATAATGCCGGCTGTGGCGCTCAGCGATACCCCAAGCGTCGCGTCATTCGCCAGGCGATAGCGTCTGGTATTTGAATCTTCGGAATCCTGCAGATCCTGATCGAGTCGCTTCAATCCGTCGACAAACTGCTTGTTGGTAACGACATCGTGCGGCTTGACGGTCTTTACTTCTGTGAGGATTTCCAAGCCCACCGTACTGATGTTGATTTCTGTGTCTTCAATGTTCGCATACTGCACAGTGTTGTGTTGTCGTACACTCAATTCGGCGAGAATTGCTTCTACCGTGCGGCGTTGTGTTTGTTCAAAATCGATGTCACCCAGGGTGGTGACCTCGGTACTTCGGGAGAAACCGGCGCGCGCTTCAGCCAGTGCAGGTGCTGAACCCCGAGCCGGATCAAAATCGGTTTGCGTTTGCGTGTCTTCCTCTTCTTCGGGCTCGGTTTGTTCGGATTCTTCGTTAACTTCATCTTCCGGTTCTGGTTCTTCCAGGGTAACCACCGGCTCTATGGTGTCCGGTGCTTCAAACGCATTGGCCAGTGGAGGTTCGATACTTACGTCAACGGTGGCAATGGCAAAGATGCCGTCTTCGTTGGTGACACGATAACTGAAGCTGTCCTGCAATACGGCACTACCATCGTGTTGGTAAGTGAATGTACCGTCGCTGTTAATGACCACCGACCCGCGTGATGGTGTTGATTCAATAGAAACAATAAAACGCGGGTTGGCATTTATCGAATCAGCTGCAAGCGTATTATCACCGGAGTCGAGCAGGCTGCCTTGATCTGAATCGAATACCTCGCCGAATTCCAGCATGACAGACTCGTTGTCGATCACCGGTGGCGGATCGATTACCTCGTTAATCAGAAATGCGAATCGTCCGGTGGCGGGTTCTGAACCGTCTTCCCCTCCATCACTGACTTGTATATCGAAAAAATCAACGCTGGTTTCAGAGCCATCGTGAATGTAGCGTATTTCATCCTGCTGCAGTTGCTCGAGTGTAAAGGTGGTGCCGGCTGTGGCAGGGATACCGTTCACTCTAAGAACACCATTGACAGGCAGGCTGTTAATGGTAAATGTAAGTTCTTGCGGTAACAGGTCATCTGCATCTGTTGCGGATAACATATCTGTACTAATTGTGTTATCACTGCCTTCATCGACAGTGGTCACTTCCTTGATCAACAACGGTGGATCATTAACTCCAGGTACGTCGAAGTTAATGTAGTTTTCGGTCTGATCTATGAACTCGCCGCCATTGGCAATGCCGCCATCATCGTGAACCTGAAATGAAAATCCGTTATAGCCAAGGCCGTTAACGTTCAGCGGTGGTGTGTATCTCAATAATCCGGAATCGATTAATGTAACGTCAATGATAGTTGCCGGGGCGACTGGTGCTCCGTCCAGTGCCAGTACACCGTTCTCGGGTAAAGCAATAATTGTTATTGCCTGGAGTTTGTCTCCGTCCAGCACATCGGTAAACCCGAAGTCGCTCCGGTCGAAAATATAGGTGGTGTCTTCCCGGGTAGAGACTGTTTTATCTGTGCCGCTCGGTTCATCGTTAATATTGATGACATTGAAAGTGATGTCATTAGCGCTGACTGAAGTGTTCATGCCATTCAGATCGGTGCCGCCATCATCCACCACATGGAACTCGAAACTATCGTAATCGGTACCAGTGGCATCGGGTTCCGGGGTAAATAGCAGATTGCCGTTATCTATGTCTGTTATATCAATGTATTGACTGGCTGTCACACTGATGCCATTGAGGGAAATGATTCCTGATGCCGGTAGTTTTTGAATGATGATGCCATCAAACGAATGGCTATCCAGCACATCGGTAAAGCCGAAGTCAGCTGCTGTCAGTACGTAATCTGTATCTTCCAGAAAACTGATCACGTTGTCGGTGCCGGCTGGTGCGTCGTTAACGTTTTGAACCGCTATCACCCGGCTGATAATTGCACTGTCTGACCTCTGATCACTAATGCTAAACTCAATAGTACGGGGCTGGGTAGACGGATCGTCACTGCTGTTTTGGTAAGTCACTGACCGAATGGCGTTCTGGTATTCGGCAAGTGTTGCGATGCCGGTGAGTGTCAGCGTGCCGCTGCTGGTGTCGAATACCCCGGTGATGTTCCCGGTGGGGGTAAAGCTGAGTGAATCCTGATTGGCGCTGTAGTTCGTCGTCAGCGTGATTTTCGCGCTTTCAAGCGATGTATTGTCTACATCGGTGACAGATAAGCTCTCTGTTACTTCCAGTGGTAGCTGGTTCTCAGTGTAGATAACCGGATCGCTTTCGATGGACAATAATACCGGCCGGTCGTTGGTGGCTGTTATTACAACATCGCGTGAACTCACATTGCTGGTGAGATCTCCGTCGTTTATCCGATACTCTATGGTACGGCTTAACACTGAAGGGTTATCACTGCTGTTAGCGTACGCCACAGAACGTAGTGCGGCTTCGTATTCTGCCACAGTAGCAGTGCCTGATAAGACCAATACTCCGGTTAGCGGGTTGTAGGTGCCGCTGATCCCGTTCTGGTTGGTGAAATCAAGAATGTCCTCACCTGCAGAGAAGTTGCCGGAAATCAACACTACGGCAGATTCCAGGTGAGTATCGTCCAAATCAGCCAGCGTAATAGAATCGGTTACTGGCAACGCAATGCTGTTTTCCTGATAAGAAAGGGCTTCTGGTTCAACAGCCGCTATCGTCGGTGCATCATTGGAAGGAACCACAATGACCTGGCGCGCGAGTGTGTTGCTATTAGCAGAGTTGTCTCTCACGGTAAATTCTACCACGCGGGTTTGCGCTGTCGGGTCATCACTGGTGTTCACAAAACCGACGCTGCGCAGCGCGTATTCGTAGTTAAGCAAACTGGAGGTGCCGCTTAACGTCATTATGCCGGTGGCAGAATCAAAGTTGCCGGTGATCCCTGATTGATTACTGAATGTCAGCCAGTCGTTACCTGCAGAATAGTTAGTAGTAATGGCAACGGTTGCGGATTGCAGAACCGTGTCGTCGAGATCATTTAGAACAATGGTAGAGGTCAGTCCGGCAGCAAGGCTGTTCTCGTTGAATACCAGCGGGGTGGTCTCAAGCGCAAACAGTTGCGACGGATCATTCACTGGTGCGATCACAATGTCTCTGGAAAGCAGGTTGCTGTCGAGCTGGCCGTCGTTGACCACAAATTCAATGGTTCGTTGCGCCGAAGATGGATTGTTACTGGTATTGACATAGGTCACGCTTTGCAGCGCGTTTTGGTAGTCTGCTGCGCTCGCGCTGCCGGTGAGTGTCAGAACTCCGGTAATTGAATCGTAACTGCCATTGATGGCGACCGTATTCGTGAAGTTCAGAGAGTCTTCGGTCGCTGCAAAGTTGCCGACGATAGAAACTCGCGCTGCTTCAATCAACAAATCGTCCACATCGGACACTGATAGGTTTTCAGTGACAATAATCGGCGTACCATTTTCTGTAAATAGTGTTGGTAACCCTTCGATAGTGGCGAGTGCCGGTGCATCGTTAACCGCAGTAAAATCTATGTCACGGGTTAACAGGTTACTTGAGACATCGCCATCAGACACGGTAATACTCACTGTGCGTGTCAGATTTGATGGGTTATCACTGCTATTTTCATAAGTAACTGAGCGGAGTGCCTGTTCGTAATCGGACAGTGTAGCACTGCCGGTAAGTTGCAAAATGCCGATGCCGGTATCGTAACTACCCGAGATTCCGGATTGGTCAGTAAAGTCGAGTATGTCTTCACCGGCTTTGAAGTTTCCGGTAATCGCTACAGTAGCAGATTCGATGAACGCATCGTCGAGATCATTAATCGCCAGTGTGTCAGAAATGATGGTTGCTGCATCGTTCTCTGTATATGCCAGCGGCGCTGTTTCTATCGCTGAAATTACTGGCGAGTCATTGACAGCAGTAAACAGTATCAATCGTGAAATGGTATTGCTGTTTACCTCGCCATCGCTGACAGTAAAATCGATCTGTCGCGTCAGTGCAGATGGATTATCACTGATATTTTGATAGGTGACTGATTGAATCGCCGCCTCATAGTCTGCAATAGTGGCACTACCACTTAACGTCAGTGTGCCGGATGTGTCATCGAAAAATCCTGTTATTCCTGACTGATCGATAAATAACAGCTGATCTTCACCGGCGGCAAAACTGCCGGTGATTGCAACAGTTGCCGACTCGATTTCAGTGTCATCGAGATCACCGATAGCAAAGCTCGGCATCAGTGTTGCCGGCGAGTCGTTCTCCACATATAAAAGAGTCGGTGGTTCGATGCTTGATACCACCGGCGCATCATTCACTGCAGTGAACGTGATATCCCGGCTCAACGTATTACTGTCAATATCACCGTCGTTAATGACAAATGAAACTTTGCGCGTCAGTGCTGACGGATCGTCGCTGGTGTTGTGGTAGGTGATAGACCGGATTGCCGTCTCATAGTCTGCGAGAGTGGCTGATCCGGTTAAACTCATCACGCCGCCGCTGTAGATACCTGATATACCATTCTGGTTGATAAACGACAGTACGTCCTCACCCGCAGCGAAGTTTCCGGTAATGGTGATGGTCGCTGATTCGACCAGGGTATCATCCACATCACTGAGTGACAGATTACCTGTGACTATGGTTGCCGGGTTGTTCTCTGTGTAGCTGGCCGGCAACCCTTCAATAGTGGCGAGTACCGGGGCATCATTTATCGCGGTAAAGGTCAGCTGCCGTGAAGCGACATTGCTGTTGAGTGCACCGTCATTGATCTGGAAATCTATGGTACGTGTCAGGGCAGATGGATCGTCACTGGTATTGTCGTAAGTGACGGATCTTAGGGCACTCTGGTAATCCGCTACGGTCGCGGTGCCAGTCAGCGTCAGCGTACCGGTTGCCGTATTGAACACGCCGCTAATACCGGATTGACTGGCAAATAAAAGTCTGTCTTCACCAGCGGCGTAGTTGCCTGTAATACTAACGGATGCAGACTCGATGTTAATGTCGTCCAAATCTGCAAGCAACAGGGTGCTGGATAGCGGTACCGGTACATCGTTTTCCGTGTACAACACCGGTGTTGATTCTATCGCAGACAGTTCCGGCGCGTCATTGACTGCGGTAAACTGTATGTCTCTGGTCGGTGTGTTACTGTCCAGTGCTCCATCATTGATGGTAAAGCTGATGGTACGGGTCAACGCAGAGGGGTCATCACTGCTGTTGTTGTAAGTAACGCTGCGAATGGCCGCCTGGTAGTCCGCTACGGATGCAGCGCCGGTCAGGGTTAGTGCACCGGTCGCCGTATTGTAGTTGCCACTGATGCCCGATTGATTTGTAAAGTTTAGCGTGTCTTCACCTGCGGCAAAGTTACCGCTGATACTGACTGTAGCTGAATCTATCTGAATGTTATCAACGTCCTGCAGCACCAGGCTGTCTGTGACGTTGACCGAGAGATCATTTTCAGTGTAGGTCGCCGGCGTGTTTTCAAGGGCGCCAAGCACAGGGGCATCATTGATCGCAGTGAAAATAATGTTACGCGATAGAATATTACTATCGACGTCACCGTCGTTCACCACATAGCCGACGGTTCGAATCAGGTCAGACGGGTCATCGCTGCTGTTAACGTAGGTAACACTGCGGAGTGCTGATTGATAGTCTGACAGTGACGCCGAACCTGTCAGGGTCAGAATCCCTGTCGTGGCGTCGTAGTTTCCGGTAATACCGGCTTGATTGGCAAATTGCAGCAGGTCTTCACCAGCGGCAAAATTAGCAGAGATATAGACTCTGGCTGACTCGATATTCGTATCGTCAAGGTCTGCGGTAGAGAGATTTGCCGTGGTGATCACGGGCAGATCATTCTCGGTGTACAGTACCGGCAGCCCTTCAATAGTCGATATTACCGGTGCATCGTTGACGGCAATGAATGAAATGTCGCGTGACAGCGAGTTACTGTTTACTTCCCCGTCATTGATGGTGAATGTGACTGTGCGCGTCAGCGCGGACGGATTGTCGCTGGTATTGTGATAAGTAACAGATCTGATGGCAGTTTGGTAGTCTGTCACGGAGGCGCTGCCGGTTAGCGTTATGACACCGGTGACAGCATCGTAGTTTCCGGTTATACCAAGTTGGTCAGTGAAGCCTAGATAATCTTCGCCAGCGGCAAAATTACCGTTGATTGCGACGGTAGCAGATTCGAGTTGCGTATCGTCAACGTCGGTGAGTGTCAGATTACCTGTGATATTTACGGGTGCTGCATTCTCTGTGTATGTGGCAGCGATTCCTTCGATAGTCGATAACACCGGTGCGTCATTAACCGCAGTAAATGCAATGTCTCTGGTTAGCAGATTGCTGTCTGTATCGCCATCATTAACGACAATGCTCAGGGTTCGTGTCAGAGTGGACGGATCATCGCTGATATTCTCATAGGCGACTGACCGAAGTGCCGTCTGATAATTGATAACACTTGAAGCACCAGTCAAGGTCAGAACGCCGGTAGAGGCGTTGTAGGTGCCCGTGATACCGAGCTGGTCACTAAATACAAGCAGATCTTCAAGCGCAGCAAAATTGTTACTGATACTGACAGTAGCTGATTCGATTAACGTATCATCGACATCGCTGACGATCAGCGTGCTGGTGACCTGGGTTGGTGTATCGTTTTCTGTGTATGGTAGCGGTAATGCTTCCATCGCTGAGAGCACAGACGCGTCATTCACGGTGGTAAATGTAATGTCGCGGCTTAGCTGGTTGCTTCCGAGACTTCCATCGTTAATAGAAAAACTAACAGTTCTGGTCAGTGATGACGGGTTGTCACTGGAGTTCTCATAGGTGACAGAGCGAATAGCCGTCTGATAGTCGGCTACTGTGGCACTGCCGGTCAGCGATAAAGTGCCAGAGCTGGCGTTATAGATGCCGGTAATGCCGAATTGATTGGTGAAGTTTAGAAAATCTTCACCGGTGGTGAAGTTACCGGTAATGGCAATTACCGCCGACTCTATGAAGTTATCATCGACATCTGTCAGTGACAGGTTACCGGTGACAATAAGCGGTGCGTCGTTTTCAGTGTAGTTGGCTGGTAAGGCTTCAATGGTTGACAGCACTGGCGCATCATTCACGGCGGTAAAGGTAATATCTCTGTTTTCGACGTTACTGTTAACATCGCCGTCATTAATGACAAAACTGACCGTTCTGGTTAGATCGAACGGATCCTCACTGGTGTTCTCATAGCCGATGGAGCGAATTGCCGCCTGATAGTCAGCATGGGTGGCGGAGCCTGTGAGTGTCAAAATACCGGTAGTGGCATTGTAGTTACCGCTGATCCCGGACTGATTGATGAATACCAGGTTGTCTTCGCCGGCAGTAAAGTTACCACTGATAGATACTCTGGCGCTTTCGATATTTGTGTCGTCGAGATCACCGACGGATAGGTTGCCAGTGATTGTAACTGCAGCGTCGTTCTCAGTGTATGAAGCCGGCAGGCTTTCAATAGTGGCGAGCACCGGCGCATCATTAACCGGTGCAATGGTAATGTCTCTGCCAAGGGTATTACCGGTTACATCACCATCGTTGATGGTAAAGCTCACCGTGCGAGTCAGTGGTGACGGGTTGTCGCTGATGTTTTCATAGGCAACGCTTCTGATGGCGGTCTGATAATCAGCAATAGAGGCAGTGCCTGTGAGTGACAGTGTGCCGCTGATCACGTCGTATGTCCCGCTAATTCCAAGCTGATTAGAGAAGATGAGCAAGTCCTCACCAAACGCAAAGTTGCCGGTGATTGCAACGGTAGCCGATTCTATATTTATATCGTCAACATCTGCCACGCCCAGATTGCCAGTGATAATTACAGGTGGATCATTCTCGGTATACGCAACCGGCAAACTTTCGATAGTGGAAAGTACGGGTGCATCGTTTTCTGCCGTGAAGGCAATGTCACGGGTCAGCGTATTACTATTGATGTCGCCATCATTGATGGTAAAGCTGACAGTGCGGGTGAGATCGGATGGATTGTCGCTGGTGTTCTCGTAGGTGACAGATCGAATCGCTGTCTGGTAATCAGCAACTGATGCGGTGCCGAACAAAGTAAGAACGCCAGTGGTGCTGTTGTAGCTGCCGGTAATGCCTGGCTGGTTGGTGAAATTGAGTATATCTTCACCGGCAGCGAAGTTTCCACTGATGGCAACGGTGGCCGTTTCGATATTGATATCATCGACGTCAAACAGAGACAGGTTGCCAGTGACAATGACGGGTGAATCATTCTCGGTGTAGGCTACGGGCAGCCCCTCTATGGTAGAGAGCACCGGTGCATCGTTTTCGGCAGTGAAGTCAATGCTGCGAGTGAGCGTATTGCTAATAGTGTCACCATCATTAATGGTAAAACTGACAGTGCGGGTGAGGTCTGATGGGTTGTCGCTGGTGTTCTCGTAGGTGACAGATCGAATCGCTGTCTGGTAGTCAGCAACTGATGCGGTGCCGAATAAAGTAAGAATACCAGTGGTGCTATTATAACTGCCGTTGATACCGAGCTGGTTGGTGAAGTTGAGTATATCTTCACCTGCAGCGAAGTTTCCACTGATGGCAACGGTGGCCGTTTCGATATTGATATCATCGGCATCGAACAGAGACAGGTTGCCGGTGACAATGACAGGTGAATCATTCTCGGTGTAGGCTACGGGCAGCGCCTCTATGGTAGAGAGCACCGGTGCATCGTTTTCGGCAGTGAACAAAATATCACGGGTCAGCGTATTGCTGTCGATGTCTCCATCGTTGATGGTAAAGCTAACGGTACGGGTAAGGTCTGAAGGGTCATCACTGGTGTTTTCATAAGAAACGGATCGTATTGCGGACTGATAATCGGCGAGCGTCGCAGAACCTGACAAGCTAAGCACACCGGTGGTGGCGTTGTAAGCACCGGTAATACCGGACTGATTGGTGAAGTTCAGAACATCCTCACCACCCGAGAAATTACCGGTAATAGCGACACGCGCAGATTCGATGTGCGTGTCATCGACATCGTTTACCGCACTGGTGTTGGTGAGAATTACGGTCGGATCATTTTCGGTATAGGAAACAGTGGTCGCTTCTACTGACGAGAGGACCGGGGCATCATTCTGTTCATTGAATAGCACGTCTCGTGTCACGGCAGTGCTGGCAACATCTCCGTCATTGACCTGAAAGCTGATGGTACGCGTGAGCGATGAGGGGTTATCGGCCGAGTTTGAATAGCTTACTGATCTGAGTGCCGCCTGATAGTTGGCCACTGATGAGGTGCCGGTAAGTGTGAGTATTCCGGTGCTGCTGTTATAGCTGCCGCTGATACCTGATTGATTCGTGAAGTTAAGCTCGTCTTCCCCGTTCGCAAAATTGTTTGAGATCGCGACCGTGGCACTCTCCAGGTTGATATCGTCTTTATCATCTACCGTCAGGTTGCCGGTGATTTGCACACCGGGGCTGTTTTCGGTGTAGTTGGCAGCGAGACTCTCTATCGTGGTAAGCATTGGTGCGTCATTGTCAGCGCCTACCGCGATAATACGAGTCAATGTATTGCTGTTATCGTCGCCATCAAAAACCTGAATACTTACTGATCGAGTCAGGGTAGACGGGTTGTCTGAGGTGTTTTCGTAGGTGACTGAACGAATTGCTGCCTGATATTCAGCAAGAGTTGCACTGCCACTCAGTGTCATAACACCCGTGGTAGAATTATACGAACCGGTTATCCCCGATTGATCCGTAAAAGCCAGAACATCCTCGCTACTGTTAAAGTTTGCGTTAATGGAGATTGATGCCGATTCAATATTGGTGTCGTCTATATCACTGATCGTGAGTGTATCGCTCACAGTGACCTGGCCGTCATTTTCAGTATACGCCAGGGTGACGGGCTCAATAGAACTCAGTATCGACGCGTCGTTTACGGGTGTCACGTTGACATTTGTGGTGAATATGTCAGAGGGCAGTTGCAGATCAATGGCCCATGCCATAATGTTTGCTACCAGTATGTCGTTGGGGGTAGTCACGTTTCCGCCAACACCCATACTGGCGCGGAAAATACCTTCATCTGATGTAAGCAGCACATATCCTGCACCCACCTGTCGCAACACCATTGTCGGATTATTAGTCACCGAATCACGCGCCAGAACTAAATCCACTGATGTATTGATACTGGAAGGATCAAACTGCGCTATAGATCCAGCGGAACCAAAAGTTGCACCAACCTCGCCGAATGGCCCGTCCATGATTGGATGTGTGCCGTCTTCGACCGTCCACGTAGTGTTGCCTCCATTGATGGTGACAAGGCCATACCGGCTCGTTAGTGGATCGTAGTTGTCAGCATCACTGGTGGCGATCAGAATCCCGCCAGCCTGAACCCAGGCGTCTATGGTATTGAATTCTGTGTCGGTTATGGCGGAATCTGGAACGAATCCGTCCATCAACAAAACGCCCTGTGAAAGATACGCAGCGTTTATATTGCTGCTTTGTGCTGCCACTGAGACGGTGGTCGGCACCGTGCCGTTGGGTCCGAAGTTCTGATTCCTGGCGATGATCGCATCTGCGTCAGGCCAGGAGCCTCCACTGAACACATAGCTGTTGGGCTCACCCGGTAGTACAACAATATTGCTGTTGCCGTTGTTGATATAGAAATCAAATACAGTGTATGGAACGCCGTTTTGCTCGGGAGGAGGTACGTAAGTCAGCAGGTTATTGTCTAGTTGTGTCCGTGTAATAACATCGCCATTGTTAACGGGTGTTCCGGATAACTGTAGTTCTCCATTGGCAGGTATAGAGGTTATTGTAATGGTTTCAATCGATGCCTGAGGGCTACCGGTAAAGGTAAAATCGCTGACATCCAGTGTATAGGTGATGTCTTCGTCTGTAGTGATGAATCCACCTCCGGCTTGTCCGACAAAAACATTTACTCTGGAGGTGACTGAGTCGGAGCCGGAGTTAGCCGTTCCGTCACCATCGATAAGCAGGAAGTCAACGGAACGCTGCCCGAGGGTACTGCTGGTACTTTCAAAGGTAAATGCCTGTAATAGAGATTCGATTCTTGTGATAGTGGCATTCGCTGAGAAACTAATATCGACCACGCTGCTGGATATGTTTGTCAGAGTACCGATATCGACACCGCTGACACTCACGGTTGACCCATTGGTTAATCCCGCCGACAGTCCGATACTGCCTGATGTGTCCAGATCGAGCAGGTCGCCAGTGCTGAACAGAACTCCGCTCGTGCTGAGGCTGCCACCGGCGAAATCAGTTGCCTCATCGGGATCGGATATGTTTGCAATGACGCCCTGATCCAGGCTGATTGAAGTGCCGTCATTCAACGCAAACACACTCTCACCCCCCAGGCTGTTTAACGCCGGTGCGTCGTTAACCCGGGTAATGGTCAGATTTTCTGAAGAGTTGGTAGTGCCGGTGTCTCCGTCCGTCAGAGTAACCTGCCAGGTTCTGGAAACCTGTGGGCTCTCGGATAGGTGCTCAAAAGCGATCTGGCGCAGAACTGCCTGGACTGCCTCTTCGGTTGCGGACGAATTGAAATTGATGACCAGCGGGTTAGTACCGTTGCCACCACTATGTGAGCCTATCAATACGCCCTCATAGTGCAGTGTGGAAGTTCCGGCGCCCACTTGCCCGGTACCGCTGCCAGTGGAAATAATGCTTAACTCATCAAGTGCATCTGCGCCACTGATGAGTGATATTGTCATCGTGCCACCATCGAAATCGGGTGAATCAATGTCGGTTACAGTGGCGGTAGGCGACAGTTTTGTAGCATCGTCGTTTTCAATATAGGTTACCGCACCACTGAGCGTGATAACCGGTGGGTCATTCTCGGCGTTGACTGTGATATCACGGGACAACGTGTTGCTGTTGGTGTCTGCATCATAAATGGTAAAGCTGACTGTACGCGGAAGCGTAGATGGATTTTCGCTGGTGTTTTCGTAAGTGATGGATCTAATCGCAGTCTGGTATTCTGCAATCGTTGCTGTACCGGTGAGTGTCAGAACTCCGCTTAAATTGTTATATGCGCCGGAGATTCCGGATTGGTTGGAGAAGTTTAATACGTCCTCGCCGCCACTGACAAAGTTGGCGGTAATAGCGATGGTTGCGGAAACTATGTCTGTGTCGTCGACATCACCCAGTGACAAATTGCCAGTGACGATAACCGGAACGTTTCCTTCGGCATAGCTTGCAGGTAATCCTTCAATTGTAGAAAGAACCGGCGCGTCGTTCTCTGCCGTGAAATCTATATTGCGGGTTACGGTGTTACTGTTAAATTCACCGTCGTACACGGAGAAGCTTACCGTGCGCGTGAGATCAGACGGATCATCACTGGTATTGGAATACCCAATGCTGCGAATTGCCGTCTGGTACTGTGCGAGCGTCGCCGTACCCGTGAGCTCCAGCACCCCGGTCCCTGAGTTGTAGGAGCCACTGATACCGGCCTGATCGGTAAAGCTGAGCACATCTTCGCCTGCCGCAAAATTTGTAGTTATCGATACAGTGGCAGAATTAATTTCTGTATTGTCTACATCCGCAACAGCAAGTGTACTGGTTAAAACAGTCGCCGGGTCGTTCTCTGTGTAGTCGATTGCAGCGGATTCAACTGAAGAAAGGGAAGGTGCATCGTTGTCACCGAATACGTTAATGTCCCGCGACAATGTGTTGCTATTCAAGTCACCGTCGTTGATCGTAAAGCTGACAGTACGCTGCAGGGTAGACGGATTTTCACTGGTGTTTTCGTAGGTGATCGATCTTAGCGCAGTCTGGTAGTCGGAAACCAGGGCAGACCCTGTGAGGGTTAATACTCCTGTGCCTGTATTGAAACTGCCTGATATGCCTGATTGGTTGGTAAAATTCAGCATGTCCTCACCACCGGAGACAAAATTAGTGGTGATGGCGACGACAGCGTATTCGATGTTGGTGTCATCTACATCGTCAAGCGTCAGGTTGCCGCTGACTGTTACTGGTGTATTTCCTTCTGTGTATGACGCCGGTAACGCTTCAATGGTTGATAATACTGGCGCATCATTCAAACCGACTACGCTGATGGTGGAGGTAACGGTTTGCTGATTACCAAGGCCGTCGTCGTAGGTGTAGTCAAAAGTATCAGTATCAACTTGAAACGCTGCTAATGACTCGAACTGACCGTTTGGTGAGTAACTAAAACTGCCATCCGCAAGTACGCTGACTGTACCGGATGTACCTGTATCATCAAACCCTGCAACAAAAGGTGCTGCCGAACCCAGCCCCGGGTTTGCAGCATGATAGGAAATGGCAGAGGCAGACAGTGCGTCATCATGAATACGCAAGTGTGCAATCTGACCTGCCAGATCACCACTGTAACCGCCGACCGTTGTACCGTTAGTGGTACCAAGCCCGAAAGCTCCGGGTGCCCAGTTGGTTAGCGGCGTAGTAATGCGAGTCGCCTCGCTGCCATCAACATACAGGATAACCTGGTTCGATCCGTTCATCTTAGCGGCAACGGCAATATGGTGCCAGCTTCCAGCCGACGGTGCCATTACACCAGACGTGTTTAATATGCCGCTGTTTCCTACCGCAAGGACAATTTGTCCACCTGAAGTCAGCACGGATATCCCTGTATTACCCGAGTCTCCCGTGTCGAAAATCATATTGTTGCCGCTTAGTGCATCAATATAAACCCATGCTTCGAGTGTACCGGGCTGGGTGCCATCAATTTCGGGGTAACTGTGTAACGCATTGGCCGTGGCACCACTACCGGTCCCGTTGAAGTCAAACGCTGCGTTAATTCCCGGTATCGGATTGTCCGGACTGGTTGTGTAAGTTGCACCGCTCAGTGCCAGCGGAACGCTGCCAATATTGCTGGTCCATATGGCATTACCATCATCATCTGTGGTGGCGTCGAAACCCACAACGGTGTTGCCACTTAGCGTGCCACCGCCCTGGCCATCGTTGGCCAGCAGACCGGCAGCGGCGCTAACGTTCAAGTCGGTCGCTTCATCAGTGGTGTAGGAATCTGACGTAGCGCTGTTAATCGTAATGACTACAGTGCCGGTATCTGCAACTGCACCGTCTTCACCGCCATCAGCAAGGCTGAAGTCAAAACTGCCATTGGCGCCGGTCGCACCGTCATGCACGAAAATGACGCTACCTGCGTTAACGTCTGCCTGTGTGAACGAATTGATTGCGACGCCCGGGTTTGACGTAAGCTCCAGTTGACCGTTGCTGGGCAGCGGTGAAATGGTGTAAGTGAGTTCTACGCCATCGTCATCCGGGTCAGCTTCATTTAATGCAGCAGCTGAAATTGTTACTGTGCCACCGATAATTGTACTGACACCGGTATTGATGTTTACAACTGGGGGATCATTAACCGGCGTGACGGTCAGCGCAACAGAGTCTGATACCTGTGTCTGGTCAGTTGCCAGCGCGGCAATCTCATCTGCAGACAGCGCACGTGAATAGACTCGTACATCATCAACACTTCCGTCCAGATCATAACCGGTGCCGCCGGGGTGCGCTCCAATGACTGTGGTGGTGCCCAGGTTATAACCTATGCTGGCCGTCTCGCTGCCTTCCGCAGCCAGGAGGCCATCAATGTAGATGCGTTGAATGTTATTGGTTGTGTCGACGGTATACGCAAGGTGATGCCAACCGGTGCCGGTCAGAGTCACTCCGGTGTTTAGCTCCTTCCAGTCGCCAACACCATCGTAAAAGTAGCCAATTGCCGCACCTTCAAAATTATCATGTGCGCGAATGGCTACACTGTCGCCGATCGATATCAGGTTAGCGCCACTGGTATCGACTGAGTTCAGGTTGACCCATCCGGCCAGCGTGATGTTTGTCGGCTGTCCGAATGTGCTGTTGATATCGACAGAGTCACCATTGCCATCCAGATTCAGGACTTCTCCTCGTTCAGGGTCGGTGCCTGTAATCGCATCACCCACCAAGGTACCATTGTACGTCGTACCAATGCTCTGATCATCAGCAGTGCCACTGGTGAATGTATAGTGCCCTTCCAGATTTGCACTTAACGTAGTTTCTACGCTCAGTACATCACCGCCGGTGTAGTCGGCTGTCGGGTTGAATTGCAATCCGTCTAGTGCCGCGTTCAGATCACTTTCCAGACCCTCGATTACCATACTGGCAGATCCGTCTGCGCCATTAACGATGGTAATGTTGTTGGTACCTGCCAGGGTCAACGTACCATTGATAACACTCAGGGATACCTGCATCGGGGAATCATGGGTGGATATGCCGTCATAAACCTGCACCTCATTTAATCCGGTGAAATCTATTGGCGTGTCTTCAGGTGTTGTTTCTGATATCGGTGCAACAATTTGAAGATCGGCAGCTGGCTGGATACTGACAATAGTGCTGCCTGTATCCTGCTGTAGTGATCCACTTCCCTGAGCAACCCCGTCATTTCCATCGTCGAATGTCCAATCCACCTGTACCGATGCTGGTGGGGTATCGCTGGAGTTGTCGTAGGTTAGCTGGCTAAGTACAAGGTTAACATCTGCCTGGGTTGGTACTTCCCCATCCGCATCCGTAAAGTCAATCTTCAGTTGCCCGGGGGTATCAAAATCTATTATCGCGATGGCAGTGCTGTTCTTTATCAGTTCATAGACAACGGGGCCGCCAGTTGATGAAGCGGCCAGAGTGATACCATTGCCAACCTGGAAGGAGAATTGATCTTCCGGGTTTATTCCACCGGATCGAGCAAGCGTAATACTCGCGCCGGAAAAGTTATCGTCCCCGCTCAGTTCTGTGTCGCTGATCGAGACATCGTCATCCAGTAAAACCGGTGTACCACCTTCTACATACGCGACAGAACTCATAACGCCAGAGACATAGCGAACAGAGATGTTGTCTACGTAGCCGTCGACGCCTCCGGAACCACTGGCGACACCTGCAGTGTCAGATGTATCTGTAAAGGTAATGTTTGTAGAGTCGGAATCCGCTGTGAATGTGTAACTGTAGCGAACATAAGTGTCACCGCTGACATCAGTGATTATCTGGGGTGTTGTAAGAATATTGCTCG
>CALHCI010000023.1 GCA_937931165.1 uncultured Granulosicoccaceae bacterium | reverse complement strand
AAAGTCTCACTCTGCAAAATTGTAGCGGCTTAGGAGAATAATCATGGCTAGAATGAAATTTCTGTGTGATGCCGAGCGTTGCATCGAGTGCAACGGTTGTGTGACTGCATGTAAGAACGAGCACGAAGTGCCGTGGGGTGTTAACCGACGTCGCGTAGTGACGATGGGTGATGGTGAGGTTGGTCAGGAACGCTCAATCTCTGTTGCCTGCATGCACTGTACTGATGCGCCATGTCAGGCGGTTTGTCCTGTTGACTGTTTCTACACCACCGACGATGGCATTGTGCTGCACGACAAAGACCTCTGTATTGGTTGTGGCTACTGCTTCTATGCCTGTCCGTTTGGCGCACCGCAATATCCGAAGCAGTCTGCCTTCGGTGCACGCGGCAAAATGGATAAGTGTACGTTCTGTGCCGGTGGCCCGGCAGATGATCTGTCTGAAGCAGAGTACGAGAAGTACGGTCGTAATCGTATTGCTGAAGGTAAGCTGCCACTTTGTGCTGAAATGTGCTCTACCAAGGCACTGATCGCTGGTGATGGTGACAAGGTTGCGGATATCTACCGCGAGCGTGTCACAATGCGCGGCGGTCGGTCGTCGACCTGGGGTTGGGACACGGCTTACAAAGGGTAACTCCGGATCAGGGTAGCGACAAAAACAGGGCGGTCCGAATGGGCCGCCCTTGTTGTTTGCCTTGTTCTTTTATAGGCTCTTAGTGGGCCTACGTATGGTGCTTGCTTTCTTTGGTAAGAGCCATTCAAAAAGCTTCAGTCGAGGGGAGCAGATGCTAAAACGAATAAAAATGATGGCGCTGGGGTTTTCTGCGGTGTTTGTATTGGTGGGGTGCCAGTCAACATCGGATACCGAAACCAGTTATGACGCCGAGAGCTACGAATATAAAGGGGCTGCTGATCCGCTGCTTTCGGTATCAGCAGCTGATAGAGCCGGTCCGTTGAATGATCGATTTGATCTGATTCAGGCTCGCCAATAGTGGCTGCTAAAAAAAACTTGCCAATAAAACACTCGTGTGAGGGGAAAGATGCGGAAAAAAACTGATCCGGCGCGCGTCAAGCGTCGCAAGCGTATAGCAGTCTGGAGTTTTGCACTGATTATGGTGGCGTCTCTTGTTGCGCCATTTGGTGGATTTGTTATCACTGCCATAGACGGTGCGATAGCACAGGAGAAGCCAGCGGGAGAAAGTAACCCCAGAGCTAACTACTGGCGTGCAGTTAAAGGTGGTGTCGATGGTGTCAGTACCATCAAAGGGCCGGAAACCGGTGTGTTAATTAATCAGGGCGGAACCGACTGGACCAATTTCAGACGTGGTCAGTTATTTAAAACATTGCCCTGGCTGGTATTGGGTATGTTGGCGCTGGTAACGCTTTACCATCTGATTCACGGTAAAAACCGACTTGAGCGCAGGCCTTCCGGCGTACTGGTTAAACGCTGGTCCGGATTTGAGCGCCTTGTGCACTGGGTGACTGCATTTTCATTTATATGTCTGGCAATAACAGGCTTAAGCATGTTGCTTGGGCGCACGTTATTGCTTCCACTACTCAGTGGTATGGATGGCGGCAAGGCAGCGTTTGCGGCCTGGTCACAGTTTGCTATTCAGCTGCACAACATCATGGGTCCGGTATTAAGCGTGGGCATTGTGCTGATGATTGTGATGTGGATCTGGTACAACTTTCCAGGGCGCGGGGACTGGGGGTGGATCAAGGCTGGTGGCGGTCTCATTGGCAATAAACATCCGAGTGCCGGGCGAATGAACTTTGGTGAAAAGGTCTGGTTCTGGGTAATCTGCACTTTCGGCCTGGTGGTTGTATTTTCCGGCATTGTACTGGTGCTACCATCGTTTCCAGCGCTGGCAGAGTATGTACCAGTGACCTTTAACCGAGACAATATGGCTGAAGCTAATCAGTTTCATATCATAGCTGGTATTATCTGGATGGCGATTGCCATTGGTCATATCTACATTGGCACGGCCGGTACTGAAGGTGCATTGCAAGGTATGTCCACCGGGTATGTCACAGCGGAGTGGGCTGAACAACACCACAACCTTTGGTTTGATAAGCTCAAGCGTGAAGGTAAGGTGCCGCGTCGGCCAGAGCGCTATTCTCGCGGCCATAATGCTGTCCGTCAGAGATCGCTTTAACGATAGTCGCCGTTTGAAATGAAAAATAGCGGGTTTAGCCCGCTATTTTTTTGCCTGTAGTAAAATTAGCCATAGCCTTCCTTTAGAGTGTACTGTGGAAAAGTTTCCTCAATCCGTAATCGATATGATGAGTGCCGGTGGCTCTACGGTCACTTGTCTGCCTGTGCAACTGGACACCGAAGACTCAGAGGCCTGGCAGAGTGCGTTCTTTTTTCGCCTTGGCGGGCAGGAGTCACAGCGTGATATACGTCTGCTGAAAAAATCTACCGATGTGTTTTCGGTCGGATTGGAGACTGACATCATCGAGCATGCGAATGCAACTGTGGTGCTGTTGCGACTACAAGTGTTTACGCAAAAAGACAATCCGCTGGTAGGGGAGGTGTTGTTAACACCGGGTGGTGCAGAAACTCACTACGAAGTGTTGACCTTGTTATCAGAACAACAATCACTGACCTGGTTTTTTTCTGATCAGGACTACCAGGTGATTCATCAGCAACGCCAGCCATTATTGAAAGACTGGCAGGATGAGTTTCTGGCACTTCGCTCAGAAGCGTTTAAGCGGGACTCTATCATTCGACTGTCAGGTAAATACAGTGCGCAGACCGCCTTTGCTGAAGTAGTCTCTAACTACGCGCTTCGCTAGCCCATATGTTGCTTCGCTTAGTCTTTTTTATAGTTGTCACCTGTTTAATGGCAGTGGTGGCAACTGCATCAGAACCTGTTACCTGGCAACGTGCGATTGACCGTGATGATGCACAGGCGCTCTGGCGCTTGTTACCCCGGGCAGACATCACACAAACCAATGAAAAAGGTAAAACTGCCCTGATGTCGGCGGCGCGTCTGGGTGATCACAAGCTATATGATGCACTGAAAAGAAAAGGACTGGCGGCCTCTGATCGCTCTGCAACCGGTGGAACCACTTTGATGTACGCCGCTCTGGGCAATCAATTGTCAATGATTCGCGCTGCCGTCAGCGAACAAAGTGATCCGTCTTACCTCAATGCGCAAAGTACCAATGGCTGGACTGCTCTGATGATCGCCGCGGCCAAAGGCTTTTCGCAATCGGTTGAACTGTTGGTAGAGCTGGGTGCGGACCCGTCTCTTGCCGATGCTTATCAGTGGAGTCCGCTGATGCGCGCCATAGACAATCGCCACGAGTCAGTAGTGCAGTATTTGTTAACGCTAAATAATATAGAGATTAATGCAACGAACGAAAACGGATCAACAGCGTTACATGTTGCCGTACTGAAGAATGATGTAAGTGCAGTGCGTTTGTTGTTGCAGGCTGGTATTGATGTGTCAGTGTCTGATGCGGGTGGTAAGACTGCACACGGGATTGCCGTTGAGAATGAACTGAATAACCTTGCCGAAATAATCACATCGTTTATTGAAAAATAAGTCGCCGGGTAGATTGGCGGGTTATACCGGACTATGGTTTTACCAGAGACTGCAAACTGGCCGGATCTGCACCGTCAATTAAATCGACAACCTGCTGTGCCAGCTCTCGTCCGGCCAGATGAATGTCTTCATGCACAGTATCAATGCTTTTTCTGAAGCGCGGCAATATATTAACCGTCTGCTTTGAAACGATATCAACCTCTGCTCCAATGGTTAACCCCGCTTTTTCTATGCCTGAACACAGCGCAATGGTTGAACCGCCGCTTAGTGAAATAACGCCGTCTGGTCTGTCGCGCTGACTGAATAATTCGTATGTGCTGGCTTCTATGTGATCAAGTGAGTGATCGATGTTGAAATCCAGTGCCGGGTATTCGCTCAGGCCTGCTTTTGCTATTGCGCTTTGGTATCCATCCATGGCGTGCCTATAAAAAGTTAGCGTGTCGGGCGGACCGAGCAGTGCAATGCGTTTGCGTTGCTTGCCGATTAGTGTTTCGATTGCCTTTATCACCAGTGCTTCGTTGTCAAAATCATGATAAGCATGCTTTGTTTTCAAACGCGTTCGGCCATGTGTTGAAAACGGTATTTTCCTTTTTTGCAAGTACTGTACTCGCGGATCATCAGGTTCAGTTCTCGATAAAATAATGCCGTCGGCAGATCTTGTTTCTGCAATGTATTGCACGCTCTCGAGTGAATTGGTGCCTCTGCCGTGTGGGGTAACGGTTAAATGGTACGGTGTATTGCTCAATGTTGCAGATATCCCCCGCACCAGGTGAGCGGTTATCCCCATGATTTCCTCGTCAAGGCTTAGCACCAGCGTGATGACATTGGTTTTACCCGTGCGCAAGCCTACCCCGGCGCGATTCGGCGTGTAACCAATCTCGTCAGCGACATCGCGAACAAGCAGTTTGGTCTGTTTGCTGATATCCGGTGCGTCTTTTAGCGCGCGTGACACTGTAGATACGCCAAGATTGGTCAGGGTTGCTATGGTCTTGAGCGTTGGCCTTTGACCTGTCCCGGTACCGCTGCTTTCTGCTGAGTTTTTATTAGTACCCATGATAAAACGATCACACAGCCTGGTGATTAATTGCTTGCACGTGTATGTCAGCGGTGTTTAAATTACCGGACCTATAACGTTACAGATTTTTGGAGGACGCAACAAGTTATGAATATCCGACAGTCAATTTCAGCCCTCGGTGCTGCAGTAACAGTGGCGCTGGCCGGGACTTCTCACGCAACAGAACTCGAAGTGACACACTGGTGGACATCCGGTGGTGAAGCGGCGGCAGTTGCAGAGTTTGCCAAAGCATTTGATGCCACCGGGCATAAATGGATCGATGGTGCGATCGCCGGCTCCGGCGGTACTGCAAGACCTATTATCATTAGCCGCATACTCGGTGGTGATCCGATGGGCGCTACGCAGCTCAACCATGGTCGTCAGGCTGAAGAATTGATTGAAGAGGGTCTGCTTACCGATCTGACCGAGTTAGCAGAAAAAGAAGGCTGGAAAGACATCGTTAATCCGAGCTCGTTGCTTGATGCATGCACGCTCGATGGGCGGATATACTGCGCACCTGTCAACATTCACTCTGCGCAATGGCTTTGGTTAAGCCATGGTGCATTCAAGGAAGCCGGCGTTGACGTGCCGAAAAACTGGGGTGAATTTGTTGCTGCGGCACCAAAGCTTAAAGAGGCAGGCTTGCAGCCATTGGCGATGGGTCAGCAAGGCTGGCAGCAGAACCTCGCCTTCGGCACTATTACTGTAGCTGTTGCTGGAATGGATGCGTGGACAGAAGTCGCTGTGAATAAAAACGCTGAAGTTGCCGCAGGGCCGGTATACAAAGAAGTTTTTGAAGCCGCGGCAGCAGCGCGGGAACTTGCCAAAGGTTCCAATGTTCAGGACTGGAACCTGGCAACTAACCTTGTGATTACCAACAAAGCCGGTGGCCAGATTATGGGTGACTGGGCACAGGGTGAATTCCAGGTTGCCGGTCAGGTAGCTGGTGAAGACTACACTTGCCTGCCGGGCCTTGGCGTCAATGAAATACTCGATACCGGTGGTGACGCGTTTTACTTTCCTGTCGTTAAAGATGAAGAGACAAAAAAGGCACAGATGGAGCTTGCTTCACTTCTGGTATCACCGGAAGTGCAAGTCAACTTCAACCTGAAAAAAGGATCGTTACCGGTTCGTGGTGATATAGATCTTTCTTCTGCTAACGACTGTATGCAAAAAGGATTGAAGATTCTGGCTGATGGTAATGTTTTACCTTCTGGTGATATGGCGTTGTCTCCAGATTCACAAACACAGATCGAAGACTTGATGGCCGAGTTCTGGTCTACTGATATGCCTGCTGCTGACGCTCAGGCGAGCTACGCTGCAATCATCGAAGCGGCTGAGTAATACCGTTAAGCTGTAAAGCTGCTGTCAGAGGTAATACACCTCTGACAGCTTTTCTTGTCTGACAAAACTTCCACTATGCCCACCGATGCCAAACGGCCACTGAGGATTTTTAACAACCTCTCGGCAAAGATAGCCTCTATTCCGATGATACTTACCGTGCTGGTGGTATTTGTCGGTGGAACGGCCTGGACGGTTGTTCATTCGTTCACCAAATCAAAGCTGCTGCCTAAACTTAACTTTGTCGGTCTCGATCAGTATGAGCGCCTGTGGAGCACACGTCGCTGGTTAGTTTCGATTGAAAACCTGGCGTTGTACGGTTTGTTGTCACTGGTTTTCACTTTGATTATCGGATTTTTTCTGGCCGCCTTGCTCGACAGAAAAATCCGTGGTGAAGCCGTGTTTCGCACGATTTTTCTGTACCCGTTTGCGCTCAGCTTTATTGTTACCGGGCTTGCCTGGCAGTGGATACTGAATCCGGATCTCGGCGTACAGCAAGTGGTCAGGGATTTGGGGTGGGCCTCATTTGAATTGAATCCGCTGAATAATCCGGACACGGTCATGTACGGAATACTGGTTGCGGGGCTCTGGCAGGGAACGGGCCTGATTATGGTTATTATGCTCGCAGGTCTTCGGGGTATTGATGAAGACATCTGGAAAGCCGCTCGCGTAGACGGTATCGGTACCGCAAAAACCTACTTAAAAATTATTATCCCGATGATGCGACCGGTGTTTGTTACCGCATTGGTGTTGATCGCCAGTGGAATAATTAAACTCTACGATCTGGTAGTTGCCCTGACTAACGGTGGTCCGGGACTGTCGTCGGAAGTACCGGCAAAGTATGTGATTAACTATATGTTTCGAGCGCAGAATCTCGGTCAGGGCTTTGCGGCATCAACAATGATGCTGGTGTCGGTTGCGATCATTTTGATTCCATGGGCCTATCTTGAATTCGGTGGTAGAAAACGTGGTTGAAACAGACACAGTTCCACAGGGGCCTCGTCCACGCCGGGCATTTTCCCGAACCAACATAATGTTATACGGCACGCTGATCGTAGTGGCGCTGTACTACCTGTTGCCGTTGTACGTGATGATTGTAACGTCACTAAAAGGGATGCCTGAGATCAGGCTTGGCAATATATTCTCACCGCCGCTTGAGGTCACTTTCGAACCCTGGGTTAAGGCGTGGTCAACAGCATGTACAGGAATAAATTGTGATGGATTGAGCAGAGGTTTCTGGAACTCTGTTCGAATACTTGTACCGTCTGTATTTCTTTCGATTGCGATTGCCTCGATTAATGGTTACGCGCTGGCGCGCTGGCGCTTCAAAGGTTCCGAACTGTTTTTTTCCATCTTGATTGTAGGGGCATTCATACCGTACCAAACCATGCTCTATCCACTCGTGATCATATTAAGAGAAATTGGTCTGATGGGTAGTTTGTGGGGGCTGGTGCTGGTGCATACTGTTTTCGGCATGCCCATACTGACTTTATTATTCAGAAACTATTTTACTGCGATCCCCGAAGATCTTCACAAGGCAGCGCGAGTCGACGGCGCAGGGTTCTGGGGTATCTATTTCCGGATTATGCTGCCGATGTCGTTACCTATTTTTGTTGTTGCCATGATCCTGCAAGTCACTGGCATCTGGAATGACTTTCTTTTTGGTGTGATCTACACGAAGCCTGATACTTATCCTATGACTGTTCAGCTCAATAACATCGTTAATTCGGTTCAGGGGATCAAAGAGTACAACGTCAACATGGCAGCCACACTGCTCACTGCAGCGGTACCATTGTTACTGTACTTTGTATCAGGAAAACTATTTGTCCGCGGTATCGCTGCAGGAGCAGTTAAGGGATGACGGCACAAGATTCACAAGTCAATTCAGTTGAAGTGCATGATCTCGATCTGTCTTTTGGTGCTCTGGAAGTACTGAAGGGACTAAATCTGGATATTCCACAAGGCGAGTTTCTGGTGTTACTTGGTTCGTCCGGTTGCGGCAAATCCACTTTGTTAAACTGCATTGCCGGCTTGCTCGAAGTGAGTGCGGGAAAAATATTTATTCAAGGCAAGAACGTTACCTGGGCAGAACCGAGCGAACGCGGGATTGGCATGGTGTTTCAAAGCTACGCGCTTTACCCGCAAATGACGGTAAAAGGAAACCTGTCTTTCGGGCTGAAAAACCAGAGAATGCCAAAGGCAGAGGTTGAGAAACGCGTTGCCAGGGCAGCCGAGATTTTGCAGATTGAACCGTTGCTAAAAAGGAAGCCCGGAGCGTTATCGGGTGGACAGCGGCAGCGTGTTGCGATTGGCCGAGCGCTGGTCAGAGATGTCGATGTTTTTCTGTTTGATGAACCACTGTCCAATCTCGATGCGAATTTGCGAACAGACCTTCGGGTAGAGCTCAAAAGATTGCATCAGCGTCTTGGCAACACCATGATCTATGTCACGCACGACCAGATCGAAGCGCTGACGCTTGCCGACCGGATAGCCATTATGAAAGATGGCGTTATTCAGCAGATTGACTCCCCCAAGGGTATCTATAACAAGCCGCACAACCGGTATGTTGCAGGGTTTATCGGATCGCCAAGTATGAATTTTATCCATGGCAGGCTTGCCCGGCATAGTGATACGTGGATGTTTGAAGCGAACAATCTAACAGTGCCACTTAATAAGTATGATTTCACGACCACGCCAGAGCCTGATATGCCGGTTGAATTCGGTTTGAGGCCTGAGCACATTGCCTTGGGGGATGCTGCAACTTCACAACCTGTGCAAAGCTCTATTGTGGTGGAACTGGTAGAGCCGATGGGTGCTGACACCGTAGTGTGGAGTGAGCTTGCGGGGACAGAATTTACTATTCGCACAGACTCCGATACATCGGTGAGTCATGGTGATCAACACCCTATTGGATTTAATCCATCCAGAGCATCTATCTTCAGCGCCGACTCCGGTATGCGCGTATAGCTTTACAGGTGGCCAGCCTTAACAGCCTCAGGAAACTTTTGATGAAAGATATTGCGTTTCAGCTCTACAGCGCGCGAAGCATGCCGCTTGCAGAATCACTGCCAGTGATTGCCGGTGCAGGATATACGCAAGTGGAAGGGTACAGAGATAATCTTAAAGACCCTGCCGCCTTACAGAAGCTACTGCATGACAACAACCTGCGTCTGGTGTCGTTACATGTTGGTCTTGATGAATTGCGCAACTCAATGCGTGAAACGCTTGAACTCGTTAGTACGCTCGATGTCAACCATATTGTGTGTCCGTATCTTTCTGAAGAGCAGCGCCCGACTGATCAGGCCGGATGGTCCGGACTGGCTAGTGAACTTGCAGATATTAATGCACAGATAAGTTCTGTGGGTCGTGACTTTGCATGGCATAACCACGATTTCGAATTTGTCAGGCTTGCTGATAACTGTCTGCCAATGCGTACCCTGCTTGATGAAGTACCCGATATGCACTGGGAGATTGATTTTGGCTGGATAGCCAGAGTCGGCCAGGACCCGGCCTCGTGGTTACGTACTTATCTCGACAGAATTAGCGCGGTTCACTTCAAAGATGTTGCCCCTGAAGGGGCGTGCGAAAACGAAGATGGCTGGGCTGATGTCGGGCATGGCACGGTTGACTGGCAGGAAGTGGTCAATGATCTTAAAGGCAGTGATTGTGAGTTCTTTATTGCCGAGCACGATAATCCAACGGATGTAACACGGTTTGCCGAGCGTAGTTTTAAAACCATTTCAAGCTGGCGTTAACGCAGGATAATATGACATGAAAGTTGGTGTAGTCGGTTGTGGCAATATCTCTGCGGCATATTTACAACTTAGCAGCCTGTTTAGCGGATATGAAATCACCGCATGTGCAGATATTAATCCCGAGGCCGCCAGTGCAAGAGCCGAAGAGTTTGGTGTTAAGGCTCATACAGTTGAATCTTTGCTGGAACAGTCGGATATTGATCTGATTGTCAATCTTACTGTTCCGGTTGCGCATTATGATGTCTCTACGTTGTGTTTGCGCGCTGGCAAGCATGTGTATTCTGAAAAGCCCTATGTACTCTCTCTAACCGAAGGAGAAGCGCTGAGATTACTTGCCAGAGAAAACAATCTGCGTATTGGTTCAGCACCGGATACATTTTTGGGGGGAGCGCACCAGGCAGCAAGAGGGTTTATCGATAGTGAAGGTGCCGGAAAAATTATCGGTGGCAGTTGTGCAGTGCAGTCATCCGGTATGGAGAGCTGGCATCCTGATCCGGATTTCTTTTTTCAAATTGGCGGTGGCCCGATACTCGATATTGCCCCTTATTACGTCACTAATCTGGTACAGCTGATTGGGCCGGTGAAAAGCGTCGTAGCCATGGGCAGCAGACCTGCGGATCAACGAACCATTACCAGTGAACCCAGGGCTGGAGAGAAGATTGATGTTGAAGTAGACACATCAGTTCGTGCCATACTGGAGTTTCACTGTGGTGCACAGGTATCGCTGACAGCAAGCTGGGATGTTCGGTCGCATGAACATAATCATATGGAGTTGTATGGTACCAACGGCACAGTCTTCGTTCCTGACCCGAATCGTTTTGGCGATGTTGTTCGTGTGAACGACGGATCATCAGAAACTGTCCTGCAACCACTGGCAGCACTCGGTACACCAAATTTTGACGATGGTGACAATGGTCGAATAGCCAATTATCGCGGTATTGGTCTGGCAGATATGGTGGCAGGAATTTCCGACGACAGACCTCACCGTTGCAACGGCGATCTTGCGACGCACGTTATTGAAGTACTTACCTCCATATTGTCTGCAGCAGATCATAAAAAGCATATTGAGCTCAAGACGACCTGTGAGCGACCTCAGGCGCTGGGTGAACATGAGGCAAAGAAACTATTGAGTGCCTGATGATAAAGAACCCTGTACTTCCGGGCTTTAACCCGGATCCGTCAATATGCCGGGTAGGTGGCGACTACTACATCGCGACATCCACGTTTGAGTGGTATCCGGGCGTGCAGATTCATCATTCGCGAAATCTGATGGACTGGCAGTTAGTCACTCGGCCGCTCAATCGACCAGCCCAACTTGATATGCGTGGCAACCCGGACTCCTGTGGTGTGTGGGCCCCGTCACTGAGTTTTGCTAACGGGATGTATTGGCTTATTTATACCGATGTAAAACGGTATGACGGTAATTTTAAAGACGCACACAATTATCTGGTCACTTGCGAAACTATTGATGGTGACTGGAGTGACCCTGTTTATCTAAACTCCAGCGGCTTTGATCCTTCGTTGTTTCATGATGACGATGGTCGTCAGTGGCTCATCAATATGCAGTGGAATCATCGTGCCTTGTCGCTGGGCTCCAGTCCGCTGCATAGTCCGTTCGGGGGTATTCTAATGCAGGAATATTCCCACAGTGAGAAAAAACTCATTGATGGCTCGCAGCTAATATTTAACGGTACGGACCGCGGCCTGGTTGAAGCGCCGCATATTTTTAAACGCAATGAGTATTATTACCTGATTACCGCAGAAGGCGGGACTGGTTATGAACATGCAATCACTCATGCCAGAAGCAGATCCGTTGATGGTCCGTATGAATTGCATCCCGACCGGCACCTTCTGGTATCGACCCCCGGAGCACCACTGCAGCGAACCGGTCATGGTCAGTACGTGGAAACAGGTCAAGGTGAGTTTTACCACACGTACCTGTGTTCAAGGCCTTTGCCCGGCACACAACGGTCACCGCTTGGTCGTGAGACCGGTATTGAAAAATGTGTCTGGGGTGAAGATGGTTGGCTGCGAACCGTTACCGGTACTACTCAGGCACGCGAGTGTGTTGAACCACCGGTAGATGCTGAGCCCGCTGCTCCGGCAAAACAATCACCGATCATCAGGTTTGAACAGCCAATACTGCCATCGGAGTTTCAGTGGCTGAGAACACCTTACCCGGAGCGATTGTTTTCATTGGCGGCACGCGACGGATTTCTTCGGTTGTATGGTCGCGAGTCTATTGGTAGCTGGTTTGAGCAGTCACTTGTGGCGCGGCGTCAGCAGCATTTTAACTTCACGGCAGGTACAACCGTAGAATTCATGCCTACCACTTTTCAGCAAAGTGCCGGATTGATTGCCTATTACAACCGCCACAAGTTTCACTACCTGCAGATAACGCATGATGAATCCATGGGACGGGTACTGAGCATTATGTCTTGTAACGGCGACTATCCCGAGTCAGCGTTGTCTTATCCGGTTTCGCCTCAGGCTCTGGCCACTGATAGTGCGGTATCACTTAAGCTGGTCACTACCGGTGCGGAACTGCAGTTTTATTATGCAAAGTCTGATGAGTGGATACCGATTGGACCGTCTCTTGATGCTTCACTGCTATCGGATGAAGGTGGTCGCGGAGAGCATGCGTCATTTACCGGGGCCTTTGTTGGTATGGCAGCCTTTGACACGTCAGGTTGTGCATTGCATGCGGATTTTTCGGAGTTTATTTATGCGCCAGAGGTCGCTGTGTAGTGCGGCTGGACGGTGGCTGGACGCTTTCAAAAACCGGCCAGCAGAATGGCGTTTCATTCGACATACCTGGTGATGTACATTCTGCGTTGTATGCCGCTGGGGAAATCCCCGATCCTTATTACCGCGACAATGAATTTGCCGTTGACTGGGTTAGTCAAACCGGGTGGCAGATAGACCGTGTTTTTGATTTAACAGAAGCTGACTTAACATCGCACAACGAACTGTTGCTTGACGGTGTTGATTGCGTTGCGACTGTTTTTATCAATGATCATGAAATTGGTCATACCGAAAGTCAGTTTGTACGATATTGTTTTGACGTGGGTCCTTTTCTGCGTGCCGGTCAAAACAGAATTGCCATACGCTTTGCGGTATCACGTGATGTGGCATTCGAAAAGGCCATGTCAGCTGCTTTTGAATTGCCGTATCTGTCGTGGAACTGCCGGGTACCGCACACCAATTTTTTAAGAAAAACACCTTGTCATGCTGGATGGGACTGGAATATCTGCCTGATGCCTTCGGGTATTTATGGTGGTGTACAACTTAGGCAAACCCGATCTCACTGTATAGATGATGTTTCAATAAATCAGTATTTTGAAGATCACCGTGTGGTTGTGGTGGCTAATGTTGCTGTAGCAGCGTTCGAAGATATTAACGTTCGCTGCAAACTGTCACTGTGTGAAGAAACTGTTAGCAGTGAATGTCTTTTGCGGTGCGGTAAAAACACCGTTGAGCTTTCGGTCACGTTAGACAATCCGGTGCTGTGGTGGCCGGTCGGTATGGGTGATCAGGTAAGGCATCAACTGACTGTGGAAATTGGTGATCAGTCACATGACTTGCTGATTGGCCTGCGAAAATCGCAAATTGTGCTGACACCTGATCATGATGCAAGGGGTTCTGGCTTTCGTGTTGAAATAAACGATCATCCGGTTTTTATGCGAGGGGCAAACTGGATTCCTGCAGACGCTTTGCCGCAACGAGCAACTAAAGCCGTGGTGCTTGAATTATTGCAGTCCGCGGTTGCTGCTAACATGAATATGTTGCGGGTGTGGGGTGGTGGTCAGTACGAAGCAGACTGGTTTTATGAGCTGTGCGATGAGCTTGGTATTTTGATCTGGCAGGATTTTATGTTCTCCTGCAATCACTACCCGGCCGCAGATCGGCACTGGCTCAATCTGGTGCGCACCGAAGTACGTCAACAGGTACGCAGATTGTCATCGCATGCCTGTATTGCACTATTGTGTGGTGACAATGAACTGGTTGGCGCGCTCAATTGGTGGGAGGTTACCAGAGCGCATCGGGACAGATATCTGGCCAACTATGATCGTCTCAATCATGCAATAGAAGAGATCGTTGAAGATGAATTGCCAACTTTAAGTTTCTGGCCGAGCTCACCTTCAGTAGGGCGGCTGGATTTTGGTGACGGCTGGAAAAATGATGCAGCAGGTGACATGCATTTCTGGGATGTCTGGCATGAGGCCAAACCCTTCTCTGCGTACCAGGACATTCATCCGCGATTCTGCTCCGAATTTGGCTTTCAGTCATTTCCCTCGTTGCCGGTTGTAAAGACATTTGCAGAGCAGGATGACCGCAATGTGTCATCGCCGGTGATGGAAGTGCATCAGCGCAATGTCGGGGGTAATGCGCGAATTGTTGAAACACTGGTGAGATATTTTCGCTTTCCTGAATCGTTTGAACGCATGTTGTTTTTGTCGCAGTGTCAGCAGGCAATGGCGATTCGCACCGCAGTAGAATACTGGAGAATGTTGCGGCCACACTGTATGGGCACGTTGTACTGGCAGCTCAATGACACCTGGCCGGTGGCGTCGTGGTCATCGCTTGAATATGGCGGTGGATGGAAGCTGCTTCATTATGCAGCGCGTAAATTCTACTCGCCGTTGATGGTTGCTGTGGTGCCCGGTCACAAGCGGTTTGGCAATGACGGCGAGTTACTCCTGAAAGTTGTCAACGATGATCCTGTCGATCAGCCGTTGTCGGTTACATTGAGCGTGGTAAATGTAGATGGTACCGTGATGTCAGAACAGCAATTTGCTGTTCAGGCGCAAGCTCTTGCTGTTACGCAGATAGCATCACTCAATCAAATCGACGTGCACGAAAACTGCTTTTTACGCTTTGCGTGGCAGAATGAAAGCGCAGACGTGATCGGTCACAACGAATACTGGCCGCGCCCGTACAAAGCCTATGAGTTGCCTGTACCTGTTATCACGGCTACTCATGGCAGTGAGTCCGGCAAGCAGTTTATTGACCTTGAAACTGACAAACCTGCATTCTTCGTGACGGTGGATTTGGGTGGCAATAAGGTGTTTTCAGATAATGGAATCACGCTTTGGCCTGGCCCGGCTCGTCGGCTGTGGGTGGAGAAGTCGCTCAATCATGGTGCGGTGCCGGTTCTCGGGCAGGTTACGATAGAGTATCTGTAGCGTCAGATCTGATAACATGCGGTTTTTATGATTCGGAGCATGCTTTGTTTACCGGCATCGTTCAGGCTGTCGCCAGTATCAGTGAAATAACTGATAGCAACGGCATTCGTAGTTTTGAAATACAGTTTCCTGAAGGTTTTTGTAAAGACCTTGCCGTCGGTGCGAGTGTGTCGATCGATGGAGTATGTCTGACCGCAACCAAGTTGCTGACCCCGGATCGTGTGGCCTTTGATGTGATGTTGCAAAGCATGAATATCACCACGCTTGGTGATTTCAAGATTGGTTCCACGGTAAATGCCGAGCGCGCTGCCAAAGACGGCGCAGAGATCGGCGGGCATCCATTGTCCGGACACATCGATTTCAAAGCCGAAGTGGTCGAGATTACCCGTATGGAAGATAACTTTCGGCTCAGGATCGGTGTTGATCAGCGTTGGCTTCGATACCTGTTTCCAAAAGGCTACATCGCAGTGAATGGTGCTAGCCTGACCATTGCCCATGTCGATAAAACCGCCGGGTGGTTTGAAGTCTGGCTGATTCCTGAAACCCTCCGAATGACCACCATCGGAGATAAGTTGGTCGGTGATCAGCTCAACATTGAAATCGAGCGGGAGACCCAGGTGGTTGTTGATACACTCAGAGAGGCGCTCGAAGAGAATCTGGGAGGGGTGCTTCCGGTACTGGAGAAACTGCTGGCGGAGAAAGGGATTGATCTCGATGCACTGGCGCGTAAAAAACGCGAATAACCACCAGTTTTTCTAATTAGTAAAATAAATGCAGAATATCAGTGGTTTATGGATATTTTTAGTGTGAGTTCTTTTGCATTTTCGACGGCTTTGAGAGGTGCTGCGTCAGATGCGGGTAAATACGTAAACGTTAGTCCTTTGTTGCCGTTACCCATAAAAGTGGTGAGGTTTCGCTTTGCAGCGACTCGCCCCTTCACTCTTTCCTTTTTCACAGCAACGGCAACTGATCGGGAATGGCTTTAGAAAATCTGAACCCGGCCAAGACTGCATTGGTAGTATCCTGTTACCGGATACAAAAGTCGTTGGCAAAGTTTTCGATTCGTATCGGATTGTCATCCGGAACGATGTGCGAGCTCGTAAAACGTGCCTATGTCGATGCGGCTGAAGAGTTGATTATCGCCGATGGCGAAAAGGTCCAGTCAACTAAAATCGGTGTAATGACCGGACTCTACCGCAAGGAAATTGTCCGGCTGCGCGAGAAACCGGTGCCCGGTGCGGCGGCTCAGGAAGACAAGTACAACCGCTCGGCCCGTGTGGTCACCGGCTGGATGCGAGATACTGAATTTCAAACCGACGCGGGAATTCCAGCGTCACTGGAAGCAAGAGGCCCTGGCAGTTTCGCAGAATTGGTAAAACGCTACAGTGGAGATATGGCCGCGACTGCCATGCGTGAAGAGCTGGAGCGACTCGGCATTGTGGAAACCGACTCGGAAGGGAAACTTGCGCTCAAATCCGAAGGCTATGTGTCATCTGACATGGTTGAAGGGATACATATCCTGGGAACCGACACAGCCGATTTGATTGATACTATCCACCATAACCTTTCTGTTGAACAGAGTGTTAAACGGTATCAACGCAAAGTCAGTTACCGCAGTATTCCTCAGGAGTTTGTAAAGCCATTCAAAGTGTATGCATCGACAGCCAGTCAGAGACTTCTGGAAGAGCTGGATCGCTGGCTTGCCGAGCGGGATGTCGACCCTGCAGGAGAAGACGAACAGAGCACCCGGTTAGGGCTGGGTATTTATCATATTGAAAGTTTGTGTTCGGATGATGATGATTTTATGGAGGAGCAGGACTGATGATTGTGGTGTCAGTTTTGAAAAATTCTGTTGTATCGCGTCGGCATGATGCCAAAGGTTCTTGAAGGCATGATTTCAATATTAAAAAAGAATAAAAATAAACTAATCGGACTGGCTCTGGCCGTGTTTCTTACAGGCTGCAGTGATGGTGGCGGTAATGGCGGTGGTATTGGTGGCACTGGCAAACAGGTGATTCAGGACGGGCTGGTCATCGGGTCGATAGATGGTTTTGGCAGCATTGTCATTAATGATCAGAGATTTGAAACTGATGATGCCAAAATTTATATCAACGGAAACGAAGCAGTTCTGTCGGATCTAAGAATTGGTATGAGCATGATTGCTGGTGTAGACACCCTTGGTAAAACAGCCAATGAGCTACAGTACCGAGCTGATGTGTCAGGCCCTGTTCAATCTGTTAACGTTAATCGAACAATGTTCACTGTGCTGGGCCAGACTGTCGTCGTTAACGACGCAACAGTATTTGATGGACTGGTAGCGTCGCAACTTAATGCAGGGATTTTGGTTCAAGTCAGTGGCAATAGAAACGCGGCGGATGAGATTGTTGCCACCTACGTTAGCCTTGCATCTGAAGACAGTCAGTACTTTACAGTGGGCACAGTGGAGAGAGCCAATCCGTCTGACAGTGCAAGAATTGGCGGTGCGCTAGTTGATGCACAGCCTGCCGCGGTTGCCTATGGCATGACGCTTGAGAACTTTGAAGCGTTGTTTCTGGTGGATGGAACGGAAGTACGGGTCTACACAGAGGCCGGAGCGGCCCCTGCCGTGAGTGCCTCTGACAGTTCTCTCGCCACTTTATCTGTCGTCGCTGTAGAAGTCATGGAAAAGCCCGCTTACAAGGCGGGTGATATCATACAGATATTCGGAATATTTTCAGTGGCCGAAAACACCGGTACCTTCGTTGTCCAGGGTTTTGAGGTAATGGTCGACGGTGAAACCGAAGCTGTGACCAGTTTCGACATGCCTATGGAATTTCCGGATGCTGCTGAGAATCGCGAAGTACTAATCAATGGAATTGCCGATGAGGACAACGGTGCCATTGTAATCAGTGTTATCAAATTCCTTGATGAGATCTAGTCGAAATTCAATAGATTCAGGGTTGATATGAAATGCCCCTGCGTCTATTTGCATGTGCGTAACGCAGATCTCGCAACGGTATCTCGCAGGTAGGGTACTACGTTTTTGTCCGCAGAAATCGTGAGCAGGATTTCTTGATAATTTCGGCGTAAGTAGGATAGGCAAAAATAGTATCGGCAATATCTTCCGCACGCATATTTTGTTTCATGGCCAGTGTCATAAACTGAGTCCATTCACCTGCGTGTGCACCAACCCCGGTTGCGCCGATTATTTTATTGTTGGAGTCCATAACAATTTTCAGGAAACCACCGGTTTTGGTATCGGTGATAAAACGGTCTGTAGCAGCATCAACCTTAAAAGTCTGTACGCCATGATGAGACTTTTTTGCCTGGTCTTCGGTGAGCCCGACGTGACCGATCTCCGGGTCAGTAAATATTGCCCACGGTAGAATCGATAAATCGTTGCTGCGGCTTTCATTGTTTAAAATATTTCTGACCACCAGTTCCGCCTGATAGTTTGCGACATGACTGAATTTTGCACGAGCGGCGACGTCACCGACGGCGTAGATATGCGGTACCGACGTTTGCAGATAATCATCTACGGTTACACCGTGCCGGGTGTAGTCGATTGCGGCATTTTCAAGATTAAGGCCATTGAGGTTAGGCACTCTGCCAATCGCAACGAACAGTTGATCTGCCGTCAGTGTTTCTTTTTGATTATTTTTGTTTTCAATGTCAAGACATATTTTACCGTCTTTGTCGGTTGAACATACTTTCGCATTTACCTCGGTAATCATCTCGATTCCCATGTCGGCAAAGACATCTATTACGTATTGTGCAACTTCAGTATCTACCGCAGAAAGTATTCTTGAAGCCCGGTCTATAATGGTTACTCTGGTGCCAAAGCGGGCAAGTGACTGACCAAGCTCAGCCGAAATCACACCACCGCCCAGAAAAGCGATGGATTCCGGCTGTTCGCGTATCGCCCAGAAATTTTCGTTGTTTAAAAAATTGACTGGCTCGTCACCTTTGCCAGGCAGTAACCTTGGACCGGAGCCTGTGGCGATGATGATGCTATTTCCATAAACCTGCTGATCGCCTATTGCAATAGTATGATCGTCGATAAAGCTGGCGCCGGAATGATGGATGTAAGTATCAATGCCAAGGTCGTTGAACCGTTTTGGTTGCTCGTGTGCATAAACACCATCAACAATACCTTGTACATGGTCCATCGCCAGCGGAAAATCGAAAGCTGACTTTGCGTCCAGCGGTTTTAATCCATGTGAGGTACTGTTACTGATAGCGTTATAATTTTTTGCAACATCAATAAATGCTTTCGATGGAACGCACCCGGAATGTGTGCACTCGCCACCAATCTTATGCTTTTCAAGAAGTGCTACCCTGGCACCGCGACGTTGCGCCTCGAATGCAGCAGTGATACCACCGCCTCCGGCACCAATGATTACCAGATCATAGCTTGCAGTCATTTATATTGTTTCCGTAAAGATCAGCTCAGCGCCTCCTTCGACCCCCGCCACCTGGAAATAGTTCATTTGCCCTTCGCTGCCATCAATTTTCAGTAACCCGAATGCGTGATGATAATGATCCCCGTCGTGATCGAGTCGACAATCGGTGTTGATTCGAGGTGCTTCACCGAGGTGATCTGGAATCGACAGGTTTGGTAACTGTTTGTACGGTTGCCATAGCAGCGCGACTGGAATTGCACCAGAGCCAATGCATCGGCCTTTTTGCAACCCCGCATAAGGTTCAAATGCAATCATGTTGTGTTCATGCCCCCATAGCCACAAATCAATGTTGTGAAGGTGCGACTTAAACGCTTCATACAACACAGGATTAAGCGCAAGAGGCCGATTGTCAGGAGTTCTGCCAATGTTGCCGGACGCAGTAAACAGCTGATAGTGGGATAACATGACAGTTTTTCTATCAGCGTATGTTTCTATCTGATGCTGATGCCATTCGACTTCCTTTGGTTCTATAGACGGAACAGCTGATAACGCTTTTTGGGGGCTGCCTGCTTCGGGTGGTGCACCAATAGCAAGAATTTGCCAGTGTTGATTGCGCAGGCAAAAGTAGCTGGCCGGCTGTCCAAGTTCGTCAATCAGCCAGTAGTAACCAGCGCCTCCCGCATAGAGATCATGGTTACCTGCCAGGTTAAATACTTTGGTTGACTCCGGCAGGCACTCACGAACAATAGACAAGAAGTGTTCGTCCATTTCTTTATGTGTTCCTGAGTAATAGACATCACCCAGGTGGATCAGCACGTCCGGTTTTTGCTCCCCGATGCGGCGCATGACATTGCGTGCCAGTGGTGTCCCGGTGCCCCAGTCAGATACAAAGGCAACCGTGAGTGGTGTGTCGTCAAGCGGTAAAACAAAATCGTCGAATGATTCGTAGTGCCGGTAGGGCACAGTCTGGTGATCCCGATCAAATTCGAGTAGTGCCTTTGCCCACAGCGGGTCGCAAACCGAGTAGCGAATTTCTGATTCCAGCTCTTTGATACGTTCTTTATTGCCGGTAAATTTAGCCGCAGCGAGTCCCACATACATATGAGCACATTTGGAAGCCAGTGCGCCTTTGGTGACCACCTGTGCAATGTCGACAGAGTCTTTACCTGCACTGATGGCCTTTTCCAGTGTTTCACAAGCTTCGCAGCTGGCGATCATTGCCGGGTGTTCTGAGGCAAGTTCGCGGCTATTCAGCTCGCCACCGGTTTCATCTTCCGATAAGGTCTTATACAGTGCGGACTGCCAGCGTGACATCAGTGCCAGTCCGTAGGTTTTTATGCTCATAGTGGAGAACCTTGCTGATTGTTTGCAATTGGACCGTAGCTAATACTGTCGGTTCGCGTGTCTGGTTGCTCGTCTCGTTAGCGGTAATGCGTCGGCGTTTTCGATAACCTTCTTATCCCGGTAAAGCATACATTCTGATTACTGAAAGCTATTGATCAAACGATTAAAACAGTTCGCCGCAACCATGAAACGCCACGTGCTGGTTGTATACTTCGCGAGCCGCGACAAGCAATTGCCGCGCTGGTTAAGTGTTCTGGCAGTTGTTACTGCTGCGTATGCGCTTAGTCCAATTGATCTGATCCCGGATTTTATACCGGTGCTGGGACTGCTGGATGATCTGGTTTTGATACCGTTATGTATTGCGATTATTCTCAGGTACACGCCAGCCGCGGTGCTGGAACGCGCCCGCATGAAGGTCGATCTTGAACCTCCCCGCTTGTCAGCTCGAGTTGCCGCGTTGGTGGTGATTCTGATTTGGATTGTGTGCGCTGTGATTTTGCTTGCTGGTTTTGCGTTATTAGCAGAATAGTGTCGCTGCAACACGCCGTGATAAACTGACGCTGGAAGTGGTTAACCGGTAAAACGGGTACCCTTTAGACAACGATTGAGCGTGGAGAATCCTACCGTGACAGAACAATCCCAATCAGCCTATGCTCTGAGAGCACTTGGCAATACATCGCTAAAATTGTCCGAACTGGGTCTCGGCTGTGCTGCGATGGCGGGCAATCATCGACCAGTAACAGAAGAGGACAACCGTGCGGCGATTGATGAGGGTCTGAAAAGTGGTATCAGTTTTGTTGATACCGCGCCATTTTATGGCTTTGGCCGTTCTGAGCATTATGTGGGTGATGCCATTCGTGAACGTACGGATCTGGTGCTATCGACGAAGGCAGGGCGGTTGCTGAAACCGGAGCCGGCACCAGCGCCGGTTGCCGCTGAGTGGCCCGGCAGCTTTCCGTTTAACCCGGTGTACGATTACACCTATGATGGTGTCATGCGTTCTTATGAAGACAGCCTGCAACGTATTGGAGTAACCAGTATTGATGTGTTGTTACTGCACGATATCGGTGTGATGCAACATGGGGAAGAACTCAACAAAAAGCTGTTTGCAGATGCCATGAACGGAGGGTACAAAGCGCTTGATGAATTAAGAAGTGCCGGTGATATAACCGCTATCGGTCTCGGCGTTAATGAGCGGGAAGTCTGTATCGAGGCGATGCAGCATGGTCACTGGGACACCTTTCTGCTTGCCGGGCGCTACACATTGCACGAACAGCAGCCGCTGCATGATCTGTTTCCGGCGTGTGAAAAAGCCGGTACCGGTATTATTCTTGGTGGTCCGTTTAACTCAGGCATTCTGGTGGGTGGAGATACATGGAACTATGCAAAAGCACCGGCTGAAGTGGTAGAGAAGGTGACTCGTATACGTAACGTTTGTGATTCGCACCATGTGCCTCTGGCTGCTGCCGCATTGCAGTTTCCATTAGGCAGTCCGCTTGTCGCCAGTGTTATTCCCGGGCCGCGTTCACGAGCGGAAATGAAGCAGATTGTCGACTGGTTTAATCACGATATACCGACTTCCCTCTGGTCAGATTTGAAGTCTGAAGGTCTGCTCGATCAGTTGGCACCTCTTCCGGTCGCATCCTGATGGCAACAGCCAGAGATCTTTTCGGTGTGGAGTTTCCTGTCATACAGGCGCCGATGGCAGGCGTACAAGACAGTGCGCTTGCTTTGGCAGTTACTGCGGCTGGTGGACTTGGTTCGCTGCCCTGTGCCATGTTAACTGCAGAAAAAATTGAGGCCGAGTTGCAAGGTATTAGTGCTGCAACAAACAGTACGATTAACCTCAACTTTTTTTGTCATCAACCTCTGCCGTATTCGAAGCAGCAGGAGAGTCGATGGTTATCGGTATTGGCGTCGTCCATGGAAAAATACGACTTAACTGCTCAGGAAATTAAGGCAGGTGCTGCTCGCAATCCGTTTAGCCATGAGGTTGCCGATGTGCTGGAACCTCATAAGCCACCGGTGATCAGTTTTCATTTTGGCCTGCCACCGGATGAATTACTCACCCGGGTTAAGTCATGGGGTACCAGGGTATTATCATCAGCAACGACTGTAGAAGAAGCGCGGTGGTTGCAAGACAAAGGGGTAGATTGTGTCATTGCGCAGGGGCTCGAAGCAGGTGGACACCGAGGCATGTTTTTAACTGACGAGTTAACTACGCAGTCCGGCACATTTGCATTGTTGCCGCAAGTTGTCGCTGCGGTCGATGTTCCGGTAATTGCTGCGGGAGGTGTTAACAGTGCATCAGCCGTGAATGCTGCAATGTCACTCGGTGCGATTGCGGTTCAGGCCGGCACGGCCTTTTTGTTGTGCGACGAATGCAATACCTCGCCGCTGCACCGTGAGGCAATAAAAGGCAGCGTTGGTGAGCATACAGCGATTACCAATGTCTTTTCCGGTCGGCCGGCCAGAAGTATCGTCAATCGTGCTGTAGCGGAGCTGGGACCAATAAGTTCTGATGCGATGGATTTCCCACATGCAGCAACGGCTATAACCGCATTGCGTCAACGCGCAGAGGCGGCAGGCTCCGCGGATTACTCTCCACTGTGGTGTGGTCAAAACGCGTCTGGCTGTCAGGAAAAGCCTGCAGCAGAGGTAGTAAAGTCGCTGGTAGCTGAATTAAATTTACGCTAACTAGCTAGGCAGCGCGTTGTGCTTGCTGTGGGTCGTTAAACCGGTTTTCAAGCGCACTGGTAATCGCCTGAACCAGCTCTGACTTGTCTATCGGTTTGCTAATGTAGTCGGACATGCCGGCTTTAAGACAGCGCTCTCTGTCTCCAGTCATAGCGTTGGCAGTAACGGCAATGATCGGCAGGTCTTTGGCTTTCGGGAGTGACAGTTGTCGTATTTCACGGGTGGCAGTGTAACCGTCCATTATCGGCATGTGGCAGTCCATCAGTACCAGAGCAATAGGGGGTTCTTGTGAGTCAGGTGAAAAGTTTGATGTCAGTTGCTGCAGCGCTTCAGAGCCATCGCTTGCGGTGGTGACCTGTAGTCCCAGCCCTTCGAGCATGGTGGCAGCGACTTCCTGATTTATCATGCAATCCTCTGCCAGTAATACATGCTCACCGTTGAAGGTTGTGTCTGCAGATAACGTAGTGACGTTTCTGGTTGATGACTCGCTTGCTTCAGTGCTGAACTCCGCACGGAGTGTAAAGCAGGAACCTTTGCCGGGTGTGCTGTCTACTGTCAATTGTCCGTTCATCAGTTCCGCCAGCCGTCTGGCAATTGCCAGCCCGAGTCCGGTGCCGCCGTAACTTCTGGTGGTGGAACCGTCCGCCTGTGAGAACTCGTCAAATATTTTTTCGAGTTTATCTGTTGGTATTCCTATACCCGTGTCTTTGACCTGAAATATTAGCGTTGCTTTGTTGCCATTAGCCGGTTCGTCACAGGCGCTGACCGACACATCTATGCTGCCTTTATGAGTGAATTTTATTGCGTTGCCAATGAGGTTGATCAGCACCTGTTGTAGTCTGAGTGGATCACCGACAACCAGACCCGGAACATCACCATTAAGCGTAACTGTGAGTTTAAGGTCTTTGTTAAGTGCGTTGCTTTGTAACAGTGAGATAACTTGTGTCACCGTACTTTTCGGATCAAATTCTATTGCTTCAAGTTCGATTTTGCCAGATTCGATCTTTGAAAAATCCAGTACTTCATTAATGATCACCAGAAGAGTTTTGGCGGATTTTTTTATGGTGTTGCCATAGTGTTTTTGTTTGGTATCGAGGTCTGTGTCCAGTAATAACTCTGTCATGCCTAATACACCGTTCATTGGTGTTCTGATTTCATGGCTCATGGTGGCAAGAAATTCACCCTTCGCTCTGGACGCACACTGGGCTTGTTGAATAGCCGCTTCGAGCTCGGTGTTCTGGTCTGAAAGATCATTCGCCAGGTTTTTATTTTCGATTTGTAAGGTCAGTGTTTCTATAAGAGATTTCTGATACTGCTTTGCCAAAAGCCCCAAGCCAATCATATATAAAAGCGCAGGAGCAACCGTGCCAGAATAGCCATCAGCACGGGAAAATAGAAATAGTCCCAGTACCGGTAACAAACATGGCACCATGTAGGAGAAGAAAGCCGGTGTCCATACGCCGTAGCTTGCAATTGAACCTGCGGCCAGGGATATTGGAAACAGCAATAATTGAATTTGCGCGCCGGGTGTCATGTCACTGTGCCATAGCAAAGTAATGGCACCCCAATGCGCGCCGGCCAGCAAAATAGTGCCTGCGTAGATCTTGCAATGAAAAATAAACTTCGGGATATTTGTTACCGCGCGGGCAGCAAAATAAATGGCCAATGTGCGCAGTGCTGCGATGATGAGTCCGCCAAAAAGCCAGACGCAAATTGCGATCGTATCGACCTGGTGGAACAGCAGCCAGGCCGCCAGCAGCATTGCGCAACTGCTAATGGCCACTGTTTTATAAGCACCGAAAATCATCAGCTTTAGCCGCTGAATAAGTACCTCGGGTGAGTCTTCCATATTGCTCACTTTGTTACATCAACCTATCCTGATCCCGTTGTTAGCGGTCAGTGGCGCTCACACTTCAGAAAAATGTGTGCTGTGACGTATTAGCACTTGATGGTTTGGCTGGAATACTCTGTGACTTTGTGAACTGCTGCCGTTTTTCCGGTTTGCTGTCTCGGATCGTCCAGGCGGTGTTCAATGGCGGCTCTAAAGCCGAATTTATCGAAAAATTTGTCGTACATATCACCACCATAGCTGGCTGTCGCAAACAACTCACCGGTGCCTTCATCAATCTGCAATTCAATAGCTGCCAATGGTTGAGGCGCGGGCCCGGCCAATACTTTTGCACCTTGCCGGGGGTCATAAACACTGCGTTCCGAGCAGCACGAGATTACGCCGTTGCGCTCAACGTTTTTTCCTTCATGGCTAATAAATGAGATGGGTTCATGGCGGTAATTGATGAATGAAATTTCCTTGGCCGGATGACTCATTTTGTGTGAACAAATTGCTGAGTAGGCGACAATTGATCCGTTCGGGCCGACCCCGCCTCGCCATTCATATTCGTTTCCTGCGCTGTCATTGAGCGGGCTGGCTGTTGCGGCTGTGCCGAGATCAATAAGAAAGCAGGGGGTCGTAACATATGGATAGAAAAACAGGTACGGTACACCGACTTCCAGCGATCCCGGTTTGAGTGCCTGTTTGTCATCGTCAAGTAAGCGGGTACTGGTGTAAGCAGTTCGCGTGTGGCCTGTCGCTGGTAGCGTGGCGCCGGTCACCGCACCAGCGATCATTGAGCTGCAGATTCTGGTGAACTGTCGTCTGTTCAGTTTGCCGGTCATGATGCAATTTCCTTAACTTAACGTTGAACGCTTGCCGCTGCTATTCGGTTTGATCGAGCAATTGAATCCAGTGTACAACCGGAGTGTCACCTGCGGCCGACTGCAAGTGCAAAAGACAGCCAATATTCGCGGTTGCAATTTGTTGCGGTTTGTTCTTCAGCAGCGATGTTATTTTTCTCTTTAACAGTTTTTGCGATAATGATTTTTGCGTTATTGAATAGGTTCCCGCCGAACCACAACAAAAATGTGCATCTTTAACCGGCACCAGGGTATACCCGAGCTTCTGCAGCAATGCCTCGGTTGTGCCCAGCTGCTTTTGTCCATGTTGCAAAGTGCACGGCGGATGAAACGCCAGTGAATTTCCGGAAGTGTTTTTTAACTGACTGAATTTCGGATTCGAGGTTTCTTCAGAGGCGATTATTTCACTGATGTCTTTGCACATATCCGAGACTTTTTTAGCCTTGCCGGCATAGTCTGCATCGTCTTTCAGCATATGAGCGTACTCTTTCACAAAGACACCACAACCGCTTGCAGTCATTACAATCGCTTCTGCGCCGGCTTCAATCTGCTGGTGCCAGGCATCGATGTTAGCACGGGCAAATGCCAGTCCCTCTTCCTGTTCATTCAGGTGATAACTTACCGCACCACAGCACCCGGCGTTTTTTGCAACAACGAGTTGTATGTCCAGTTTGTCGAGTACGCGCGCGGTGGCAGCATTGATTGCCGGAGCCATTGACGGTTGTACGCATCCATCCAATACCAGCATTTTCCGTGTATGTTGTGTAGCAGGCCAGTTACCGGCATTTTGTTTCGGAGGTATGTGGCTTTTAATCTGTTGCGGTAACACGCCCGAAAACAATCTGCCAAGTTTCAGCAGGGGCCCCACCCTTTTGGGATAGGGCAGCACCTTGCGCATGGACCACCTGAGTGCGCGTTGTGCCGGACTGCGCGGAACACTTTCTTCAACAATGCCACGACCGGCGTCGACAAGGTGACCGTATTCGACTCCACTTGGGCAGGTGGTTTCACAGTTGCGGCACGTCAGGCACCGGTCGAGATGTAACTGCGTGCTCTTTGTGGGTTCGGCGCCTTCGAGTACCTGTTTTATCTGATAGATTCTGCCACGCGGGCTGTCGAGTTCATTGCCTAATAAATCATAAGTGGGGCAGGTGGCCAGACAAAATCCGCAATGCACACACTTGCGTAAAATCTGTTCGGCCTGAGCGCCGAGCTCGGTGGCTTTATATTTTTCTAACAGTGATGTTTGCATGCGATTATCGAAGCTTTATATGAAATGAATTGATCGGCTATATGGCAGCGTAAAGTCGCCCGGGATTAAACAAACCCAGCGGATCAAACTCGTTCTTTATGTTCTTGTGTAGCGTCATGATTTCGTTTGATGGCGGATGAAACGTACCAGCAGTACGTTTCAGTTTGTCGTCTGCTTTGTACAACTGAGCGTGGCCACCTGCAGCCACTGCCGTTGCTCTGATTTTTTCAGCGTTTTCGTTACTAAAACACCAGCGCTGCATACCTGCCCAGTCATAAAGGGTTGCACCATTGATATCGAGCTCTGGTGTCAGTGGAGGTACGCTTAGCCGCCATAGCGGTGTGTCGACGTCAAAGAATGCATGCTGGTGGTTGTTAAGCTCAGACCAGAAGTTCGCTTCAATTTTCTCTCCGCCAAACGTGCTTGCGGCGACACTAACAGCGTTTTCAACACCGGCCAGTCGAATATGAAGCGCTCCGTCATGCCATGCAGCAGCGGTAATGAGGGGGGACTCACCGGCGAGCTGTTGCAGACGTGTTAATGCGCTATGGATATCGAGTTCCTGCCGTAGTGTGACCTCATGTTCTGCTATTGGGACCACCTTCAGGGAAACATCCATCAACAGGCCCAGTGTGCCCATCGCACCGGTCATCAGTCTTGTTACATCGTAGCCAGCCACATTTTTCATGACCTCGCCACCGAATTTTAACAAGTGACCCTGGCCATTGATCAGTCTGCAGCCGAGTACGTGATCTCGTACACCGCCGAGGTAAGGTCGTGACGGACCGGATACTGCGGCCGCGACGGTGCCACCGATAGTCGCGTCTGCTGTGTATAGCGGCGGTTCAAAAGCCAGCATCTGACCATGTTCTGCCAGAGTGCTTTTTATTGTGTGTATCAGTGTGCCGGTGCGTGCGGTAATAACCAGCTCAGTCGGTTCGTAGGCAACCACACCGCGGTGTGCACTGACATCAACGGTGGGTACTGTGTCGGCAACAACACCAATGAAGTCTTTACTGCCTCCGGCTCGGATATTAAACGGCTGTTTCTCTGCAATTGCCTGTTTAACCTGTTGTTCCAGCAGCTTTGTTGCGTCGTTGTCCTGCATGGTTAGAATCGCTCCAGGTCACTGTGGGGCAGCTCGCCATGGTGGACATGCAATGCACCAAACTCGGCACAGCGATTGAGCGTGGGGATGGCTTTACCGGGGTTTAATAGTGCATCCGGATCAAATGCGTTTTTCAATGCATGGAACTGTGTGATTTCGTTGGCATCAAATTGCACACACATTTGATTAATCTTTTCCATACCAACACCGTGTTCACCGGTAATGGTGCCACCCACTTCTACGCAGAGCTCAAGTATCTTTCCGCCGAGTTCTTCTGTGCGTTCGAGTTCACCGGGTATGTTGGCATCAAAAAGTATCAGCGGGTGCAGATTGCCGTCACCGGCGTGAAATACATTGGCGATACGCAGCTTGTAGTCTTCAGACCATTCAGCCATTTTTTGCAATACGGTAGAAAGATGCCGGCGCGGTATTGTGCCGTCTATGCAATAGTAGTCAGGTGATAACCTGCCAACCGCAGGAAACGCAGATTTCCGTCCTTTCCACAGCATCATACGTTCGGTTTCGTCTTTGGCCAGATGGAGTTTGGTGACGTTATGCCTTGCAATGATTTTTTCTACTTTGGCCATCTGATCACTGACTTCCTCTTCGGTGCCGTCGAGTTCGCATAAGAACAACGCCTCTGCGTCTGTTGGATAACCACACTGTGCGAATGCTTCTGCGGCAATGATGGCAGGGTTGTCCATCATTTCGAGGCCGGCCGGTATGATGCCGCTGCCGATGATGTCTGCTACAGCATTGCCGGCGTTATCGACGTTGTCGAAAGCTGCCATTAATAATCGTGTTGTAGCCGGACGAGGTAACAGCTTAACAACGATTTCTACTGTTACTGCCAACATACCTTCTGAACCATGTAACACGCCAAGGAGGTCGTAGCCCGGAGTGTCGGGTGCGGTACCGCCGAATGTGATTACATCGCCATGGATAGTGACTGCAGTGACCTGCAGTACGTTGTGTACTGTTAGCCCGTATTTAAGACAATGCACACCACCTGAATTCTCTGCGACGTTGCCACCAATGGTGCAGGCAATTTGTGATGACGGGTCCGGTGCGTAATACAGATTATAGTCGGACGCCGCTTCGGAGATGGCCAGATTGCGGACCCCGGGTTGTACCGTTGCGGTTCGGGCATGTTCGTCGATATCGATAATCTGATTGAACTTTGCCATGCCGAGTACGATACCGTTTGCCAATGGCAGTGCACCCCCTGAAAGTCCGGTACCTGCACCTCGGGCAACCACTGGTACTCCCTCACGGCTACAGATTTTTAGTATCGCCTGTACTTGCTCAACAGTTTCCGGCAGCACCACCACTGGTGGCTTTTGCTGGTAGACCGCCAGTCCATCAGACTCGTAGGGCAGTAATTCTTCGTCCGCACGCAGCACAGATTCGTCGGGCAGCACACGCAGAAACGCGTCGATGAGCCCGATTCGTTTTTCTTCGGTGAGCGGTGTCTGTGGTTCGCTGAACAACGCCTGTGACATACGTGCCTCGCAACATTTTGTGCAATAAGCTCAAGATTATATACGTGTTGTTTCTGTTATGAATCATTCATTTTGGTTGCAAAAACCAAACACTCAACAGCGTCCGTTGACTGTGAACTGATTCACAAGGGCGTCCGGCGTTCTCTCATACACTTTAGGCGGCTGCATTTGCGCCAGGTGGTAAACGTAGTAAACAGGGGACGACAACAATGTACGCGGTTAAGAACAGGTATTACAAACACTCAAAGCTCGATGAGCAAAGATTTCGCAAGATACTCGAGCTTTTCGCTGATGACCTTACGGCAGTGCAGGTTGCCAATCAAACCGGCGTCAATGTTCGCTCCGTCAATTCAATATTTCTCAAGTTGCGTGATCGAATCGGGCAATGGTCAGAGGCCATTGCTTCATCAACACCCGGTCTGAATGCGGTTGGCGGACCAACCACAATGGATGAATCGGTATCCGGTTATCTGCAAAGTGAAAGTGATGGGGTGATAGGGATTCGCATGTTTGTTAACGAAGATCAGGTCTACTGTTCCTTGTTAACCGCCAGCCGTGGCCCGGACAAAGCACCTGAAGACGATGGCAGTATCTGGCGTGAATACCCGATTGGCATTGATGTGCGACGCGATATGCGGTTAAAAATAAAAAGTGAAACCTACCAGCGAGCTTATGCCGCCAAAGATATCGTGCGCATCGAGGCCTTTGGTGATTTTCTTCGCCAGCGCCTGAGTAAATTTAAAGGCTTGCGTCGCGAGAAATTCTATTGCCATCTTAAAGAAAGCGAATATCGCTACAACAATCGCAGCACGCCGTTGTTTCCGCTATTGCTTGGCATGCTTGGCGAGAGCCCGATCGAATAACCCAAAATTTCTGGAAGGAATTTCTGGAAGAAAATTTTACCAGGCAATTTTTACGGCAAATCGTCTAAGGCGCAAGCCGGTCAATCTGCCAGCCTGACGATGTGCGCTGGTATCTGAACCGATCATGCGAGCGACTTGGTCGGCCCTGCCAGAATTCATACACTTGCGGTTGCAGACGGTAACCGCCCCAGTTTTCAGGGCGTGCCAGTTGTTCTGACGGTGTTGTCGCTTTGAGCGTTGAAATTTGACCGGCAAGCCATGCCTGGCTTTCGACGACTTTGGACTGCGGTGATGCCGCCGCGCTGTACTGACTGCCCTCGGGTCGTGACTTGAAGTAGGTATCGGACTGTTGTGCTGATACCCGCTCAACAGTTCCTTCAATTCGAACTTGTCTTTCCAGTGACGGCCAGAAAAACAACAGCGCAGCGCGTGGGTTCTCTGCGAGTTCCTGCCCCTTACGACTTTCATATCCGGTGTACCAGCAAAAACCGTTGTCGTCGAATTGTTTGAGCAAAACAATACGGGCAGACGGTGAGCCACTAGTGCTGGCGGTGGCCAGAGTCATTGCTGTGGCGTCTGTCATGCCGGTGTCTTGTGCCTGTTGCATCCACTGTGAAAACATTTTTAGCGGATTGTCCTGCAATGCATCACGCTGAAGTTCTGCCTGTTGGTATTCGGTCCGATGTGAGTGTAAGTCACCGGCAATGTCTGACTGATTGTCGCTCATGATTTTGCCTGTTAACGGGTTAGTAACCAATGTTGTATGATAACTGCTTTTAGCAGATATCGGAGGGTCTTATGCCTTCATTTGATGTGGTTTCTGAAATTGACAGTCACGAGCTTGCCAATGCTGTGGATCAGGCCAACCGCGAAATTTCCAATCGATTCGATTTCAAAGGCACCGATGCCAAAATCGAATTGACCGAGTCGGTAATGACGCTAATTGCAGACAGCGATTTTCAAATTCAGCAGATGCAGCCAATCATATTTCAGAAGATGAGCAAGCGCGGTATTGATGTGAATTGCCTTGACCAGGGGGATATACAAACCAGTGGACAGAAAGCGCGCCAGGCGGTAACGGTACGTCAGGGCATTGATAAGGAAACTGCTTCAAAGATTGTGAAAGCAATTAAGGCATCCAAAAGTAAAGTGCAGGCAGCCATTCAGGGTGAGCAGGTTCGTATTACCGGTAAGAAGCGTGATGACCTGCAGGGTGTTATTGCCATGTTAAAAGACGGTGACTTCGGTATTCCCATGCAGTACACCAATTTCAGAGACTAGCATTTAGCAGACTGCTGACTTTTGGCAAATTGCGTTATCCCGGCTTGTATAAATCGTAGCGTGTGTTGATTGAGCTGATGTTGCCTACGGGTGTGGCACCTTCAACAGGTTGCGCTGATTTGGGGCGTTTTACGACGACTCTGTTGGTTGCGGTATGCAACGCTGCTGTCAGTAGTGCGCGATCAGCATCTGCATTATTATCACTATCTGCAAACAGTTTTTTTAGCGTCTGCATTTCTTTTTTTGCTGCAGCCGTTTTATCTGTTCGGGGATACATCGGGTCAAGATAAACGGTATGTGGCGCGACTTGGTGCGGCCACACCTTTGGCAACCGGGTACTGTCAGCCAAATGAACTTCCATGCGGTTTGCCGTTTCAGAAAACGTATCGTCTGTTTGAGCGCGGCCGATGCCGTCTTTAAGCAGCTCATAAATAATGGCAGATTGTTCGAGGATAACCACCCGGCACCCAAGGGTCGCGAACACCAGCGCATCTCTGCCGAAACCGCCGGTTGCATCGCAGATCATTGGCTGGTGTTCAGTGGTGCTACGCAATGCTTTAGCGTTAATGGCGCGTGCCAATGGCTGGCCGAGTCCTCCGCCAAATTGCACCCGGTGGCGATTTTTACCAGCGCAGTAGTCAACACAAACATCAACCGGATTTGTGGTGGTCTGATCACGCAGCGTCAGCCGGTTTTCGTTAAAGTATAAACAGAAGTCTGTAGATGGTTTGTCGTCAGGGCTGGTAACCGGCAAAGCGGTGCGGTTTGCGATGGCAGTGATTTTATCTGCAATGTCAGTGGATGCGTTTTGCGGCAGCAGCAGAGCGGTTGAGATGGTCGGTTGCTGCGAGCTTGCCATGTTAGTCGTCATCAGAGTCAGTTAATATCGGTGGTTATGTTATCACTACCGGTTATTGCCTGTGTCTGAAACCCCAGCCGATCAATCAGAGTCTAAGCGCAGGTTGTTTTTACGGGTACTCACCAAAGTAATGATCGCGTTCTCAGTGGCGGTTGGTCTTTGGATAATACTGTCCCCGCTGTTTCGTACCGGTGCGCCGGTTAATCAGAAGCCTGTTGAAACAATCATTAATGTTGCCCGAATCGAAGCGGGTGAGGTGGATATTATCGAATGGTTCGATAAGCCACTGATTATTGCCAGACGTTCGGCGCAACAGGAGTCGCGGCTGACGGGGTTTCCATCCGGGCAGCTTCAGGATCCGGGCAATGCCCGCTCAACGCAACCACAGCACGCAAACAATCGGTTGCGAAGTGATACGCCGGGCTGGTTTGTCGCTATTGGTCTGGGTACGTCCAGTGGTTGTGCTCTGCAGTACAGTAAATCGTCAGTGGGCAATGGCTTGCCCGATGTATTTACTGATGGTTGTGACGGCAGTCGTTTTGATCTGGCGGGCAGGGCGCTTGCGGGTAGTGCGGCGCGCAAGAATATTCCGGTGCCGCACTGGCGCTACGAGGACGGGAAAATTATCGTCAGTACCCGGCAGGTGTTAACGGAGTAACAGGCGTTTAGTAATGTGGTGGCGGCGTTTCTTCTGCCTGTGTGGCAAGCGGAGATGCCTGCGCTTCGATCTGGCGTTTGTAGTCTTCGAGTTTTGTGGTCAATTGGTCGATCGATTGTTGCTGACGAATAACAACCTGGTTGAGTTGTTCAATCACCAGTTCAAGATCCATTAATTTTAACTCGACAGTTTCCAGTCTGGTTTCCACAGGCAATCTCTGAGTTGATCCGGGCTTGGAGAGGGAGGCTTACTTACCCTGCAACAGCTGGCCATGCAGCTTGTTGTCAGGGTAGCACGCCCGGAGACTCATCGGGACAGGTGGATATCAACCGCTGTTATAACGGTATTACAACGCAAGGGGTTGCAGGTGCGATGTTCAGGCAGGTTCTGCGGTTTCGATCGTGCCGTGAATGCGAGCCAGCATGGTCGCTCCGCCTCTGGCACCCGCTGAAAGCGGTCGGTTGGCAATTTCGACCGGTCGGTCAGATGCTTCCATCACCAGTTGATCCATCTGCATGAACTGTGAGCCGCCGCCACAAAGCACCACGGCAGTGTCCTGCTGAGGGTCGCGGAACTGATACGGCATCGCAGCAAACGCTTCACGAATGACATCGGCGGCATGTTGCATGGCCGGTTGCAGCAGTTCGCAGGCAACTTCGGTGGTCAGGGTAAAGTTGACATGGCTGTTTTCAAAGATTTGCAAGCCTTTCATCTGACACGAGTTGCGCAGCTGGTGGTCAAAACTGGAGGTCATTGCGCAGCCGACTTGATGCTTGGCTTTTTGCGCCTGACTATTGGAGATGTGCAATCCATAACGCTCGCGAATCCCGTTAACGAGCACATCATCGAGTTTGTCTCCAGCCAGTGGAATAGACCGGGCAAATGCAATTTCGTTGTGTTCAAAGCCATACAGTCTGGCGGATCTGGCACCGATATCCATCAGCAGGTGCGGCGCTGGTTCTTCAATCGGCAAGCCGGCACCGACGGCTGTCGCAATGGAGTTGTCTACCAGATGCACGCGGGACGCACCGGCGGTAAAGCAGGCGTGGCGAAGATCGTCGCTCAGTTGTTGGGTAATGTCCTGCGGGATTGCAAGCAACACAATCGGTGCTTTACCAATAAGCTGATTGCGGCGTAGTTTGGACAGGAAGTAACGCACCATTTTGGCGCTGTAGCCGAGGTTGTTCTGGCAGTCTGCCTGAAGCGGGCGGATCAGCCGTGTACTCGATAGTACAGAGGCTCTCTCTAAAGCGTCTTCACCAAAACAGGTAGTGGCGCGAGAGCCGCTATGCTGGTTGTCCATGTCGAGCAGGCCGACAGAGGGTTCATCCAGTATCAGTCCTTCCTCTTCGTGGAAGATTCGTGTATGAAAACCGCCCAAATCGATGGACAGTCGGTTGGCAACTTGTTTCCGTGAGCTTTTAAACATAAGTCCTCGCTGCATTGGCGACTGTAACGGGAGTATAGACAGTGAAGTCACTTTCGCTAGTTTCCGACCGCATTCAGTGTTTTTCGATGGATTGCAGACTCGTCGTCGCAGCGTCGATTTGTGGTAAATTACGGGTTTTTGTGGGTGGGCTTTCCGATGGCAGTAGATGAAAAAACCGTGGCACAGGTAGCGCACCTTGCCAGACTATCGATCGATGAAAATCGCGTGACTGAATACGCAGATGAAATGTCGAAAGTTCTGGCGCTTGCTGAAACCATGAACGACATCAACACGGATAACGTGGAACCCATGGCGCACCCGACACATGCAGTACAACGGCTGCGAGAAGATAAAGTAACCGAAACCAGCCAGCGAGAGGCGTTTCAGCAATGTGCACCTTCGGTTGAAGAAGGTTATTACCTTGTGCCGCAGGTGATTGAGTAACATTTCCCAGTCACTTCAGGCACCCGGTTCCGCCAATTATTGATGGCCCTATCATGCATAAAAATACTATTGCCGAAGTTTGCCAAAATCTGGCAAATGGCGACTATTCCAGTAAAGAACTGTGTCAGCATTTACTTGAAAGAATTAGTCGTTTTAATCAATCCCACAATGCCTTTATTGAAGTCAGTGCGGATGCTGCATTAAGTTCTGCAGAAGCGGCGGATCAGCTCAGAGCAAAAGGTGCAAATGCACCATTGCTGGGCGTGCCGATTGCACACAAAGATATTTTTTGCACTGAAGGCATTCGCACCAGTTGCGGTTCCCGAATGCTTGAAAACTTTGTGCCGCCTTACAACGCGACGGTGGTAGAAAAATTTAATGCAGCCGGCACCATCTGTCTGGGTAAAACCAATATGGATGAATTTGCCATGGGTTCATCTAACGAAAACAGTTACTTTGGGTCGGTCGCTAATCCCTGGGATACAGATCGGGTGCCGGGCGGTTCATCCGGTGGTAGTGCCGCTGCTGTGGCTGCGCGCCTGGTACCTGCAACCACCGGTACTGACACTGGTGGTTCGATCAGACAACCTGCCGCATTCTGTGGCATTACCGGTATCAAGCCCACCTACGGACGGGTATCGCGGTACGGCATGATTGCATTTGCTTCAAGCCTTGATCAGGGTGGTCCGATGGCCACTACCGCTGAAGACTGCGCATTGCTGCTGGAGGCAATGTCAGGTTTCGATGAACGGGACTCTACCTGCATTGATCGTCCGGTAGAGCGTTACATCGACGCGATAGATCAATCACTGAATGGATTGAAAGTCGGATTGCCGCGGGAATATTTTTCTGCTGAATTATCTGCGCCTATTGCGGCAGCTTTGCAGCAGGCCATTGAAGCGCTACAAAAACTCGGCGCTACTTTTGTTGATATTGATCTTAAAAATCAGTCACTCGCTGTACCAGCCTACTATGTGGTAGCACCTGCGGAGTGCTCGTCGAACCTTTCCCGATTTGACGGCGTGCGTTACGGACACCGGTGTGAAAGCCCGGTTGATCTTGAAGATTTATACAAACGATCCCGTGCTGAGGGATTCGGGCGTGAAGTGAAGCGGCGAATTCTGATTGGCACTTATGCGTTGTCTGCCGGTTACTATGATGCCTATTACATTAAGGCGCAGAAAGTCAGAAATCTGATTTCGCAGGACTTCGCCCGGGCGTTTGAGCAGGTTGACGTCATTCTTGGCCCCACCACTCCGACCACTGCTTTTAAACATGGAGAAAACAGTGACGATCCTGTGGCCATGTATCTCAACGATATATTTACGATACCTGCAAACCTTGCGGGTCTGCCTGCATTGTCCGCGCCTTGCGGTTTTGTTGAAGGGTTGCCCGTCGGGTTGCAGTTAGTGGGTAACTACTTTGATGAAGGCAGGCTTTTAAACATTGCCCACCAGTATCAACAGGTAACCGATTGGCACCGTCAGATACCGGCAGGTGTGGAATGATTGAGTTACAAGCTGACATCACCCGCTCACACAGACTTAAAGGCAGATAGCAGAATGCAATGGGAAACAGTCATCGGCCTGGAGATTCATGCTCAGCTGGCCACTAAGAGTAAAATATTCTCTGCCAGCTCCACTGATTTTGGTGCAGAACCTAATACGCAGGCAAATGCTGTTGATTTAGGGATGCCCGGTGTGTTGCCGGTACTCAATCGTGAGGCCGTGCATATGGCAATTAAATTTGCATTGGCGACGGATGCAGAGATTGGCAAGCGCAGTGTGTTCGCACGCAAAAACTACTTTTATCCCGACCTGCCAAAGGGCTATCAGATTTCGCAGATGAGCCTGCCGATTGTCGGGAAGGGTGCGGTTGAAGTGACATTGGACGACGGTACCACCAAAACGATCGGGCTAACGCGTGCGCACCTTGAAGAAGACGCCGGTAAATCTGTGCACGATGCCTACCACGGGCAGACCGGGGTTGATTTAAACCGTGCAGGCACGCCGTTGCTTGAAATCGTTTCCGAGCCTGATATGCGTAGTGCCAAAGAAGCAGTGGCTTACGCCCGAAAGATCCACTCTATTGTGCGCTACATTGATATCTGTGATGGCAACATGCAGGAAGGTTCTTTTCGTTGTGATGCCAATGTGTCAGTAAGAATGGCAGGTGATGACAAACTCGGCACGCGCGCAGAAATTAAAAACGTTAATTCATTTCGATTTCTGGAGCGTGCCATCAACTTCGAAGTTGAAAGGCAGATCGATATTATTGAGGGCGGAGGTGAAGTGGTGCAGGAAACCAGGCTTTACGATGCAGACAATGATGAAACCCGGTCGATGCGAAGTAAGGAAGAAGCCAACGATTATCGATACTTCCCCGACCCGGATCTTTTGCCGGTTGAGGTTGAGCAATCGTTGATCGATGAGTTACAAAAAACACTGCCGGAGCTGCCGGAAACCCGCAAAGCCCGTTTTGTCGATGAATTAAAACTGCCCGAGTACGATGCCTCAGTGCTTACTGCTGACAAAGCAACCGCTGACTTTTTTGAAGCGACAATCGCCGCCAGTGGCGCGACGCCAAAACTGGCGAGTACCTGGGTGACTGGTGAGTTGTTTTCGCGTCTCAACAAAGCCGGGCTTGAACTGACCGGGTCACCGGTTAATGCAGAGCGGTTCAGTGGCTTGCTGGCACGTATTCAGGACAACACCATTTCAGGAAAAATCGGCAAACAAATACTCGATCAAATGTGGGACAGCACCGCCTCTGCTGATGAGATCATTGAAAAAGAAGGTCTGAAGCAGATTTCAGATTCATCTGAAATTGAGAAAATGATTGATGACGTTATCGAAGCGAATCCCTCGCAGCTGGAGGAGTACCGGGCCGGCAAGGAAAAATTGCTGGCCTTTTTCGTCGGGCAGGTCATGAAAGCCTCGCGTGGTAAAGCAAACCCGGCGCAACTCAACGAAATGCTTAGGAAGAAACTCAAAGGCTGAGCAGGCTGGCTTGGCCAATCGGTAATGTGTTGCCCGTCAGCTGTGCTGTAAAACAAAGGAAAGAAAGAGACCCGGTTAGGAAAAAGAGTCTCGTCAGTCAAATGACCTGTTTTATATGTCATGACATGATATGCTGTTCGTATATGTCGGAAGGAGTCAACAGTGCTTGGGTTTTCCCGTTTGCGTCGCCGTTACCGGCGTTTTCGCTATAACAATCAGGCCAGATTTCCACGTATGTTTGTGATTCTGGATATGGCAAAGTTACCACTACAGATTTTGCTGGTGGCGTTGCCGTTGTGGCTGGCTGTGGGCTTTTACGATGATCATTTTTCCTATCGGGCGAAAAATGAGTCGAGGAATGCCGCCATTCCTGTTGTAGATACCCTGCCAAATATGACAGACCCAAATATCACTGTCGCAAATACTACTGACCCTAAAATTACTGACAACGAAAACGCTTCCGACACCGTGCCTGAGGACGGCGTGATTGCCATTAATCGAAATGCCGGTGAAGCACAGTCTGTTGATCGTGGCAGTGCGACCGATAGTCTGATCGTGGTTAAGCGCGAGCCGGCGCCACAAAGTGTATTGCTCAGTGATATCGAAACTGTTGGCGACGTGCAATCCACTGAGTTGACTGACAAAGCAACGGAGTTAAGTAGTGTGGTTGAGCGGATCTCTGGTCCTGCGCAAATACACATAGACAGACTGACCAAAGAAACCGGGCCGGTGGTATTGCGGGATGCCGGTTGGTTAAAGGATCAATCAGACACCAGCTTTGTAATTCAGGTGGAATCTTCCGCCAATGTAGAGCGAATGCGACAGCAGATAAAAAAACTGCGATCACCTGAGCAGCTCGCGATTTATCCGTACAAAGTATCAGTTGACGGAGACGTAGTTTACGGCTTGTCCTACGGATTGTACGAGACCCTGACGGACGCAAAAAACGCCAATGCAACGATGCCCGCAGAGATGCGTCGCTTCGGTTCGTGGATTCGGCAGGTTGGGCCATTGAAGCGACAAATCGATGAAACTGGCGAGCCGATAGCACAGCGTTAGCTGGTCGATTTCCAGTATTACTAAATGTAAACGTTGTGATTTAGATTTGATACACTTTGGGTCCGGTGAGACTTCGGCCCAGTTTGATGCGTTTATTACCTTTGATATTGTGTTTGTGTGTATTGCTGCCTTCGTGGTCGGCTGCCGCTGGCAGGACGGTGCTGCCGATTTACGTGGCAGGCTACATTGATCGGGATTCATTGTCTCTGGAGGGTGCGAAGGTACGCCCTGTGCTGGCAACCGCAACGCTTGGCCTTTGGTTCCTTGAAGGAATGGGCGGCGAGATTGAATTGGGTACCGGTCTGAAGGATGACTCGGTAAACAATCTGGATTTTGATGTTTCCACCCGGCTTGCGGTAAATCTCAGGCTTGAATCACCTGTAATCAACGGTGTAGCTGCTTATGCGGTATTTGGTGTGGCAAGGTCTGCATTCGATACCCGTTTCGAATCCATCGCGGGTAGCGCTGACAATCGCAGTTATCGTGGGTTTCGCGGTGCAGTTGGTCTGGTCTTTCCGATTTCCTCACGCTGGGGGATCGATGCAGCATTTACTCGTTATGAATACGATGACGATCTGGGCGTCAACGGATTTCGCATTGGTGCGCGCTACGCAATCAATGATGTAACACCTCAACAGCGCTGGGGGTGGTTAAGATGATCAGAATGACGACTGTTGTGCTTGCAGCCTTAGTGGTTGCAGGTTGTGATAGTGACAATGATGTGCAGGAACTGCGAAATCGTTTTGCCATTGCGGCAAATAACGTGGCCTCAGTGGCAATTGTTGACGCCCCCGAAGTTATCGAGCTATCAACCCCGACATCGTTAACACTGACTGCAGACGGAGGTACTGAGAATTTTGCGTCACAAGCCAGCTGGAGTAGCGGCGATACCACCGTGGCGACAGTGAGTGACAGCGGCGTTGTTACCGGTATAGCTGATGGAACTGTGACCATTCAAGGAACACTCGGGCCATTTCCTGCGTCGGTGGATATAAGAGTCTCATCTGCACCGCTTACCGACATCATCATTACTACGCCGGATCCAATCAATGAGTGTGGCAGCGCAGTGGTTACCGCTGAAGGTCTGTATGCAGCGGATAACAATTCTCTAAGAAACCTGAATGACTGGGTGTGGGCAGTGAGTAACACACCAACCATTGGTGTGTTCAGTTCTGAGACTAACGGCCTGTTTCGAAGCAGTGCCAACGGTACCGCCACCATTACTGCTACAAGAGGTGGCGTGACACGAGAAGCAATCCTTACTGTGAAAGATAACCTGCAGAGCATTGTGATCACACCAACAGACCCTGTGGTAACAACAACATCCGGTCTGCAATTTACAGCGACAGCGGTCTATGACGATGTCGCTGATCAACCTGAAATCACTGACAACGTCAGTTGGTCTGTGAGTAACACCAGTATAGCCAGGGTTGATAATACGCTGCCGGGTAAGGGCACAGTCACTGCGTCGACCACTGGCGAGGTCACACTGACGGCAGTCTGTAGCGAAAGCGCAGCGCTAGTCGAAGAAGAGGTGCGATTTTCCATCGGTGATCCTTCAATTGTGATCAGTATTGAATTCCAGAGAGGGAATACCTTTAACCTGGAATATGAAGGTATTGAACGAACGATTCAACTTAACGCAATGGCCAATCTACAGGATGGAACTTCAGTCAATATCAATGAAGATGTGAACTGGTCTCTGGTTCGACGTGACACGCCACTATTGAGTATCAGTAATAGCGATGGCTCTGAGGGTGAGCTGACTATCCGCGGTACGGGGCGGATTACCATCGAAATTGAGTACGACACTGATAGCGATCGGTTTGATGAAGACGACAGCACGTTTAACACAGAGCGAATCACCATTGACGTTTTCTGATATGGCTCTTAATGTAGCTTTATTTCCGGATGTACCGAACGCCTGAAAAGATTAGATAAGGTAAATAGCGCTGTGCGTACATAGCCGAACAAAGACACCTGGTGCATTTTGTATAGTGATAAGTACACCAGCCTTGCCATCATCCCCTCTATGCGTACATTTTTAATGGCTTTACCCATGAGGTTGCCAACGGTAGAGTAGCTGCCCAGTGATACAAGAGAGCCGTAGTCACGATATTTAAACTCCGGTAAAGGCTTCTTGTTGAGTCTCAACCTCAAGCTTTTGGCAAGGAGTGTTGCCTGCTGGTGTGCAGATTGCGCACGAGGCGGGATGTTCTGGCCGTTCTTCCATTCACATGCAGCACAGTCACCCAGTGCGAAAATGTTGTCGTCGACGGTAGTTTGTAGCGTTCCGGTAACAAGCAGTTGATTGAGCTTGTTAGACTCAAGGCCATCACAGTCCTGCAGCACAGCCGGTGCCTTTATACCTGCGGCCCATACTGGAATATTACTGGGAATAACTTTTCCGCTTGCTGTGTTTACCGAAGTGTCAGTAATTCCGGTTACTCGCTCGCCGGTGTAAATAGCAATGCCAAGCTTTTTGAGCTGAGCGGATGTTGCTGTTGACAGATACTCCGGCAGCGCAGGCAGGATTCTGTCGGCGCCTTCAATAATACTGACCTCAATATCTACGGACTGCCCGGTGATGTCCATGTATGAGTCAAGCAAATCGGCTATCTGTCTCAATTGTGCTGCGAGTTCTACTCCGGTTGCCCCGGCCCCGATGATTGTGATGTTGAGCTTCTGATTGTTGAGTGAATTGTCTGCTGCAAATATTTTTGTATATGACTGAACCAGACGTCTGTGAAAGTTCTCTGCCTGCATAGTGGTGTCGAGGTACAAACAAAACTCATCGACGCCAGGTACGCCGAAATCGTTACTGATACTGCCCACTGCAATCACCAGTGAATCATAGTTTAAATGGCGTTCACCACTGATTAGCTCGCCATCTTCACCGGTAATAGGGGCGAGTAGTATTTGCTTGTTGGTTCTGTCTATGGCGCTTAACGAGCCGAGTCTAAAGCTGAAGCCACAGCGTTTCGCCTGTGCAAGAAATGAAATCTCGTTAACATTGGGATCAAAAGAGCCTGCCGCAACTTCATGTAACAGAGGTTTCCAGATGTGTGTTAACTGTTGGTCGACCAGTGTGACAGAGACGTGTTCATTTCGTTTAAATTGCCTGCCGAGTTTTGATGCGAGTGCGAGTCCGGCTGCGCCACCCCCGACAATCAGGAAGTGATGTTTTCTGTTATCTTTGTTCATGTTTCACAAGCATGACATAAATGTCGTTTCAGGGAAATAAAATGGTCCCCCGGTTGGATTGGCACTGGATTGGTGGGCGGTAATGTCAGCAAGTCTGTAGCCCTGTGTAACTTCGATAAACTGATCCCTTTCTCATTCTTTGTACGCCTTTTCGCGTCTGTGTCTTTAGGAAATTAGTAAACAGCCGATAGCCTGACGTCTCGCTAAATAGTCCGGCCCTGAGGTCGGCGACAATAATAATTAAGGTGGGTGGGGGAATTGCGGCATTCTGCAACAAAGATGCTGATCTGTGGCGTTTGGGTCTGTGGTGTATTGGGTGCCGGATGCACCACCGTACAGCAGCGAACGCAAGCCTCGCTTTATGATGGTGACTACATCACTTCGGTCCAGCATTCGCCTGCAACACAGGTTGTTAAAGGGTTAACTCTCGATTGCGAGCCTTTGGTGGAAGCTGTTTTTGTACGGGTTCGCGATGGTGTGGCTTCGGGGTATCTTCATCGCGATGAGAACTATAGCTTTCGCACCAGAGTTAATACCGGTGGACGGCTTAAAGCGGTTATGCCAATAGACTCGTACTATCGCTACGATGAGGATAAACCGGTGCCGCTGTCAAATCTGATGTTAATTGTTGAGGCTGACTTTTCCAACACAACCCGGCGCGGTGCTATTACTGTCGGTGATCGACGTTTCGGCTTTGATGGTTGCACTACAACCGTAGAGTTAATTGTGCTGTGAAAAGCCGTGCGGTCGGGTTTACCCGGTGGATAGTTTGCTGTGCGTTGCTGTGGCTGTGCGGTTGCCAGACTACACCCTATGCGATTGATGATGCATTACTTGAGAATCCGCGAGATCCGGGTATTGTTTCCGGTGAACTCGATAATGGTTTTCGTTATTACCTGCGCAGCACAAATGGCGCAGAACGCGATGATCAAATAGAATTACGCTTGATCGTACGTGCCGGTTCGCTCTCGGAAAGGCCGGGTGAGGAAGGTTACTCGCACTTACTTGAGCACGTGGTGCTGCGTGGTACTAAGAGTTTCCAATACGAAAAAATAGATGCGTTACTTGAGCAAAACGGTTTGGTCTGGGGGCGTGATGTTAATGCGACCACTCACTACAATGCAACAATATTTCGCTTCTCTCTCAGTGAGAATGAACGCCATTTAATCCCTCAGGTAATCGCGTTATATGCCGAGATTCTCGACAGTGTGCGACTGGATAAACGAGCCGTAGACGCGGAGAAGAAAATTGTCGAAGCCGAGTGGGTTTACCGGTTTGCACACAAGGCTTATTTGGTAGATCCAATCGCGACAGCTGCGTATGCCGGATCATCGTATGCAAATCGTCCACCAGCAGGCAAACTCAGCACTATTCGAAGCGCTACCACGGATAGCCTTAAAGCATACTGGCAGCGTGCATATACACCTGAAAATTCCGCCGTTGTTATTACAGGAAGTATTGTGCCGTGGGAGCTTGAGCCGCTGGTTGTGAGTCGTTTTAATCGATTGCAGAAACGCCCGGGGGACAATCTTTTGTCACAGACAGTGCATTCCACCGTATCTGCTGATCCGGCGTTCCTGTCATACACTGATCCGGATAGTGCAACTGATGAAGTGTCTATCAATCTGATTTCACGTGATCACGATGCCACCTCGGACAACTGGATGAGTGAGCGTTATTTGCAAGCGTTGGTTTTAAAATCCATTAGCAGAATGATGGGAACGTATCTGCCGTCGACTGATTGCGGCAAGCCTGAATTTGCCATTTCACTACTGGATAATGGTCAGTCTGCCTATCGCATAGCGACTACCGTAGGTAATAAACGCTATGAAACCTGTATGAACATACTGGTTAGTGCGTTCCATAAGGTGCTTCGGTACCGGGTATCCACCGAAGAGTATGCGTTGTTGCAACATCGTTTTCGTCAGCTCGCAATCGAAGAGGGTAATTTGTATCGTGCAGGCAATGCCAGTACTGTTGCTGATCGAATTTCCCAGTCTGTAACACTTGGGGCCGATGTGTTGCCGGCAGCGCTCTATGAGTCACACCTGCTGGAGGCAATAGACAGGTTCAATTTGTCTGCGTTTGCTGCAGTCAGGCGAAATGTAGAACGAGATTATCGTGTGGTGTATAGCGCGGTGAGTAAAAATGAGACACCTGTGCTATCTGCTCATGCGGTGCAGCAGGTGGTGCGCCGGGCTGGCTCGATTGAGACTGAATTGCCCGCTGCTATCCGGCCGGACTATGCCGGTGAATCGGGTAATATCTCTAAACCTGTGCGCGTACAGTATGGTAAAAAGCAGATTCTGCAAAGTGGGGAAAAAACGCAATGGCTGCTTGAGAACGGCACGCGAGTTATCTTTTTTGAAGATAATCGCTACGATTATCTGGCAATAGCAATGGCTGCTGCAGGGGGATATCGTGCGGTGAGCGCAGACCTTGCAGCCGTGGCCGAAGTATTGCCACTTGCGGTCGATCGCGATGTTGTACAGATGAAAACATCGGCAGCCAATGAGAGTCCCTACTCGCTGGAATCAACAGTGTTTGTGAACCCGACCAGTCATGGTGTATTGGCGTACGCTTCATCGACAGATGCTTCAGCACTATTTTCTCATCTTGCTGATCATTTTAAACGACCGCAGATTTCCGTGCCAGGGGCTTATCGGCTAAGTTCGGATCGTGAATATAGTGGCACATCTGCGGCATATTCCTACTGGATGCAAGGGATGCGATCAACCAAACCGGATATATTGACTAAAGCGCATTTTCGAAGTGCCTATCAACAACTGTTTTATTCACCACACGCTTTTACGGTAATAGTCGTCGGAAACTCAAGTGCGGACGAAATTCAATCGCAACTAAACAAGATCAATTTTTCGGTTTCAAGGCAATCGGAGGCAGACAATGTGGCACGCTTACAATCTGTATCTATACCGGTTCAGGATACAAAATTTCCAATGGGTGATCGTGTCGAAGTGTCGTGGTATCACCAATGTCGTGTACATAGTGACGAAACATCTGACAGCTATCTTCGTTTGCTTACTCACGTGGTGGAAAGCAGAATAAGGCATAGCTTGAGGGAAAACCATGGTTTAACCTACGAGCCCGAAGTTCATCTGCTTAGTGATACGCAGGCAAGTAACGAACGGATACATAGTATTCGATATACCGTCCACCGAGAACACCTATTTGAAGCTAAGGAGCTGGTATCGTCGATTCTAAACCGCGTTGGCTTGGAGGGAATAACTCAAAGCGAGTTCAGGTTAGCGATTATCAGAGAACACAGACGGCAAAGTGAATTGCGGCATGATTACCTCGCTTTTGCTACTGAGCAGGTATTACAGGCTGTGCTGGATGGATCTTCTGAACGTATCGGGCCTGAAAAACTCGAGTTAACAATAGCAAATCGCGTTGCCGGTTGTTTTTCTTCCGCTAATGCAACGGTATCTGTGCAGGAGCAGGGTGTCGGGAATAACGGTATAGTTTCATCCCGGCCACGTTAGAATCTGTACTCTGTTCCGGCCTGTGTGCTGGTTTTGCGTCGTATTTGGTTGTAAATACGATCCGCTGCGATCACGTTTATAAAACCGGAAACTCTACTCTGGAGACTGCTTAACAACTATTCTTTCGCTGTGTTGGTCAGTAGCCCTGTGACTTCTTTGGAGGTGGCTATGCTGCCGTATTCGATATACTGCTCGTGATTTTCTTCTATCGTGTCGATGTCATACAGGTAGTTAACCATCATCATGTATGACTGTGCTTTACCGCGATCACTGGTATCCGCACACCAGTTTATCCTTTCAACGCGCGCGCCGTTGGATAGGTGAAAATGTGCCACCGAGTCGAGCGCGCGATGACCGGTTCGTTTTTCCTCAGTGATGTATCGGGCTGCCAGTGGCACCAGAATGCTTTTCATGGCTGCGCTTATCTTTTCGTCTTCCAGCCAATTGCCTTCAGCAATGACTGCTTCTATGGACATTTCGGTGTGTTGCGCAAGCTCTTTACGGTCTTCAGCAGAGAAAACAGATTCTTCCTGAGTATCAACTGTTTTGCTCAGCCACTTCGCGAAGCCTGGAATCGGCGACAAGGTACTGAACTGGTTTAATTGCGGCAACTCGCTGCGCAGCTCGTCAGTTACCCGCTTGATTAAAAAGTCACCAAGGCTGACACCGGCAAGACCGTTTTGCGTACTGCTGATCGAATAGAATATCGCAGTATTGTCAGCTTCTTCGATGCTTTCACTTTGACTGATATCCAGCAGCGTATCGACATTGTCCGACAGTTCATTGACCAACGCGACCCATACGAATATCAGTGGTTCATCCGGCATACGCGGATGGAAAAATGCAAAACAACGTCTGTTTTCGGCCAGCCGATGATGTAGATCGTTCCATGATTCAACCTGATGCACGGCCTCGTAGGTAATGAGCTTTTCAAGCAGCGAGGCTGGAGCATTCCAATCGATTCTTTTCAGGTCGAGGAATCCGATGTCGAACCAGCTGCTGAGCTGTAGTTTAAGTTCTGATTCAATGCTGCTCAGTTCCGGGTTTTCTTTTTTTAGCCGAATGAGATCACCACGCATATCGACAAGGAACTTCAACCCGTTAGGCAAGGCATTAAACTGCGTGAGCAGCGTTAAGTAAGGGGGCGTTAGTTGAGCGCGCAGACGTTGTTCGGTTTGACGTCTGTCATCATCGGGCAGATCCGAGAACAGCTTTTCTGCAGTTAGTCTGGCTTGATCGTGGTCTGTGTCATGTTCGTTAAGGAGCAGGCTGAAGTACTTGTGTTTACCCTCATCATTTAACGTGAGGTAGGCTTTACCCAGTTCTGCAGCACGGGCACGCGCAGACACCTGGCCACCCTTTGACTCGAGGCAGGCACTGATCTTTTCTCGCAGCGGGTCGAGTTCGTTTTCATGCAGGTAGGGGCTCAGTTCCAGTCTTTTGCCGGAAAACGGGCTGGATAATCCCTTCCATGCACTAAGCAGATTGGTGATCAGGCGGTTGCTCACCCGTTTTGTGTTTTGTGTCAAAGACGCTGTCCCGCAATGCTGTAGCAGTTATCGATGCTTTCGATGTCAGTAAAGTGTCGGTTCGCGTTCGAGGAGTACACCATAACGCTGCAAGATATCTTTTTTTATATTGTTTGCAAGTATTGCAATCTGCTGACCATTACCGTCACCATGGTTCACCAGAACCAGTGCCTGCGCATTATGAACGCCGACATTGTCGATTTGATGACCTTTCCAGCCTGCCTGATCAATCAACCAGGCTGCGGGTACTTTGAAATGTCCGGGTTTATCCGGGTAGTGGGGTATTTCCGGGTTATTTTCCATTAGCCTGTCAAGTTGCTGGCGGTCGATGATGGGGTTTTTAAAAAAGCTGCCTGCATTTCCGATCTGCTGCGGGTCAGGTAGCTTTTCACCGCGGATGGCACAGACCTCGTCAAAGACCTGTTGTGCTGTTGGTCGCAGGTATCCTTTGCGCGTAAGTGCATCTGAAAGTGCCCGGTAAGTGGTGTTGGGTTTGTCCCGGGTAAGCAAATTGAGATTAATTGCGGTGACGACGTAATCTGCCCCTTGTGCGGTTTTGAAAATGCTATGACGATAACCGAACTGGCAATCAGCGGCATTTAGCAACAACGTGTCGCCTGTGGCCTTACTGTACACTTCTACGCTGTTCAACCGTTCTGCGATCTCTACACCATAAGCACCAATATTCTGTATTGGTGCGGCACCCGCAGAGCCCGGGATTAGCGCCAGGTTTTCCAGCCCGAAGTAATTGAGCTTAAGCGTCGTCGCGACCAGAGCGTGCCATTGTTCTCCGGCACCGACGCGCAGTGGTATTTGATCTGCCGGACGGGGATCGGTTTCTGCGTCAATACCTTTGATGGCAATATGAATGACTAATCCGCTGACATTCCTGGTGAATACGATGTTACTGCCACCACCGAGAATAAAAGTCGCAACAGATTTTTGCTTACTCCAGCAAATCGCTTCATGGAGTTCAGCAACACTTGAAACGCTTACAAAAAACTCAGCGCTGACATCAAAGCCAAAGCTGTTAAACAATTTAAGCGATTTTTCTGATTCGATATTCAAAGTGATGAGACGCTAGATACTTTGCCGGAGTCGTGCTGGTTAAAATGCTGATTGTTTGAAATTTTCGGGTAGTAGTACAAGAGAGACAAGGCTCTGGTGATCATAAACAGACTAAAGCTCAACCACAGTCCGGAATTTCCCATGCGAGGTATCAGCAGCTGTGCGGTCACCAGAAAAACGATTGCTGAAAATACCATGGCATTGCGCATTTCCCTCGAGTGAGTAGTGCCGATAAAAATACCGTCGAGCTGGTAGCACCATACCGATATTATCGGTAACGCAATCAGCCAGGGCAATAACAGGTTGGCAACCTCGGTGACCTGCTGTTGATTGGTGAACAGTGCGATTATCTGCTCCCCAAATACGGCAATGCCTGCAGACATTAACGCTGCAACGATAATGGATTGTAGCGTTGAATATTTTACAGCACTATTAAAGTAGTGGCGTTTTTTACTTCCCCATGCGTGACCGGAAAGTGTCTCCACCGCATGCGCGAAACCGTCCAGCGCATAGGCGCAAATATGCAGAATCTGTAGCGCGATTGCGTTGGCGGCCAGAGCAACTGCACCGAGACTGGCGCTTTTGGCATTAAAGTAGAAAAACGATAACACCAGCATCAGGGTGCGAATAAATATATTGGTATTCAGTTTGAACAGGTGCGTCAGGGCAGTGCGCTCAAGCATGGATTTCCAGTGCAACTGACTTGCGTTCCATGGGATGCGTTTTCGCACCAGCATAAAGCCAAGTGCAAGTGCTGAGTACTCGCTGATTAGAGTTGCTGTAGCGACGCCGGCAATGCCCCAGCCAAACACCGGTACAAACAACAGATCGAGCACAATATTCAACAGATTTAAGAACAACTGGAAAACCAGTACTGCACGCATTTTCTGCAAGCCGATCAGGGTGCCCAGTATGACGTAATTGGCAAGGGTTGCCGGTGCTGCCCAAATGCGAATGTCATAGTATTCACTGGTTGGCGCATTGAGCGTGTCATCGGTGCCGAGCAGCCACAAACTGAAACTTAGCAAGGGTTTGTGCAGCAGCAGCACAACGCAGGCTAAAACGATGGCAACCAGCAACGAACGCCAGAACGTTAATGAAATAGCGGAACTGTCTGCGCTTGTGGAGGTGGCTCCAAACGCCTGGGCGACCAATCCGCTGGTGGCCATGCGCAAAAATCCGAACGTCCAGAACACCAGACTGAATATTGAGGCGCCCAGCGCCACTGCGCCAATCAGCTCAACACGTGCAAGGTGTCCGACTACGGCAGTATCCACAGCGCCAACCAGCGGAACACTGATATTGGAAAATATGATTGGCAGTGACAGTTGCCATACACGAGTATGCCACTGAAGCCGTGTGTGAGGAGAGGGGGAGGATGCCATACGCGATTGTACGTCATCGTGCGGCGGGTGGATGCTCGCCGATGCCCGCGGCAGCTACCGCCGCGGGCAGGAGAACTGCAATCAGCTTTGACGGCGGCCGATGCAGTAGTAAGTAATGCCGTGCTCAGCCAGAGTCTGTGGTTCGTATAAATTGCGACCATCGAAAATAACCGGCGCGCTGAGACGCTCTTTCATGCCGCTCCAGTCAGGGCTTCTGAACTCGTGCCACTCGGTGCATATGATCAGTGCATCGGCACCTTCCAGTGCATCGATAGCAGAGTCAGCAAGTTGCAGCTTTTCTGCATGATCAGGATAAATGTGTCTGGTTTCATCCATCGCCACCGGGTCATAGGCCTGTACACGAGCTCCTTTCTCCCACAAACCTTCCATTACAACGCGCGCTGGTGCCTCTCGCATATCGTCAGTGTTTGGTTTGAAAGCCAGCCCCCAGAGTGCAAAGGTTTTACCTTGCAGATCACCATTGAAGTGCTTTTCAATTTTACCCTGCAACACATGCTTCTGTTTTTCGTTAACGCTTTCTACTGACTCAAGTAACTGCGCGTCATAGCCGACTTCACGGGCCGTCGCAACAAGCGCTTTAACATCTTTCGGGAAGCAAGAGCCACCATACCCGCAACCAGGGTAGATAAAGCTGTAGCCAATCCGCGGGTCTGAACCGATACCAATACGTACGCTCTCGATATCTGCGTCGAGGGCATCCGCCAGGTTCGACAGTTCATTCATAAAACTGATTTTAGTGGCAAGCATAGAGTTGGCTGCATACTTCGTGAGCTCTGACGAACGGATATCCATGAATATTAACCGGTCGTGGTTGCGACAGAATGGCGCGTATAACTTGCGCATCTGTTCCTGTGCATATTCGTCCTCGGTACCCACAACGATTCTGTCCGGCTTGCGGAAGTCTTCGATAGCAGCACCTTCTTTGAGAAACTCCGGATTAGAGATCGTTACGTACTCAATACTCTCACCGCGCTCGTTCAGTACTTCCTGCATACGCGCACCGACTTTGTCAGACGTGCCTACCGGGACTGTGGATTTGGTTACCACAAGTTTCTTCGAGTCCATGCGTTCTGCGATGGTTGTTGCTACCGCGAGGACGTGCTTTAAATCTGCTGAACCGTCTTCGTCCGGTGGTGTGCCCACAGCAATAAACTGAACTTCGCTATGAGCGACCGCCCGGTCCATATCAGTGGTGAACTGCAGCCGACCGATCTCTACATTCCGTTTAATGATCTTGTCGAGGCCCGGCTCGTGAATCGGGATGATTCCGTTATTCAGGTTCGCGACTTTTTCCTTGTCAATATCGACGCACAGGACGTCGTTTCCAACATCGGCAAGCAGAGAGCCTGTAACCAGGCCTACATACCCTGAACCGTAAAGCGTGACATTCATATTTTAAATCCGTTGCTAGTGCTCAAAAAAAGATGGGGGGATGCAATATGTATCGGTCAGAATGTGGCGTAACTAATGATACAGTATTCAACTCAGTCACATGTTGCCTTGGTTTATACTGTCCGGTTACGGGTAAGATTACGGAAATACGCTAAAATTCTTCAAGATTGCAAAGTTCTTGCCGCCTTTGACATGCTGATCCGCGGCGAAATCAGTACCGTATAGTGTAAACTAGGCCCGGAAATCAGCGTAATGCTGCGATTGGTTATCCGGTCAGGATGTAAATTAGAATTCGATATTTTGAACAGGCAAGCAACCAACAACCGATTTGAGGCGATTTGGAGCCGTACCAGCAATCAGGGTACTGATGGCAAGGGTATCGGACGCGCGCTTTTTAATCGATACGCCGAATCTGCCCGGCACTACCACACTATTGAACATATCGACTATTGTCTGGAAATGTTTGATCAGGTTCGGGATCGTTGTATCAACCCGGATGCCGTCGAACTGGCCATCTGGTTTCACGATGCCGTTTATGAATTCCCGGTGGACGACAACGAGCGACTGAGCGCTGAGTATTTCCAGGCCGTTTCGAATGGCAAGCTACCCGAGCAGCTCCGTCAGCTGGTTTTCGATCAGGTGATCGTTACTGATCATCGCAGTCCACCATCAGACCCGGATCAAAAGCTCCTTATCGATATAGATTTGTCCAGCTTTGGCAGACCGTGGGAAAGATTTTTGAAAGACGGTGTGAATGTCAGGCTTGAGATGGGGTACCTCGAAGACACCGCGTTTTATCAAAGCCAGATAGCCTTTATGTCCCAGCTGCTTGAGCGTACGAATTTCTATCGTACCGAGTGGTTTCAAAAAAACTATGAACAAAACGCCCGCGACAACGTAAAGCGGTATCTAAGCACGTTGTTTGAAAAGGGCTATTCAGTCACCTAGTGGGCCGCTTGATAAATAGGGTGATTAACTTTTCACAGTTACAGCCGTCAGTGCAAGGCGGAAAAGCGCAGGCATATAGGTCATACGTCGAGCCGAAGATAATAAATAGGGCCAACGTAGCAATGGCGGCTGTAGCG
>CALHCI010000022.1 GCA_937931165.1 uncultured Granulosicoccaceae bacterium | reverse complement strand
ATGCCCAACCTGACTTTCTCGCGCAGCTCCGAAGACTCCATGAGAATAAACAAAATAACCAACGGAGCCATCATTATTGCCGGCAGTGGCATGATGACGGGCGGCAGAATCAAACACCACCTCAAACACAATATCTGGCGTCGCGAATGCCACCTTATTGTTACCGGCTATCAGTCTCACGGGTCGCTTGGTCGCAAACTGGTCGATGGCGCAAAGAAAATTCGACTTTGGGGTGAGCGCTATCGGGTAAAGGCGAAAATCCATACTATCGGCGGGCTTTCAGCACATACAGATCAAAAAGGCCTAATGGACTGGTACGGAAACTTTAAATCCAAACCACCTGTGTTTCTGGTTCACGGCGAAGCGAGCACCATGGAAGATCTGCGACAAAAAATGCGGACAGAACTTAATGCGCCGGTGCATATTGCCCGGACTGACCAGACTATCGATTTGAATAATCTGTCGCAATATTCGACGTGACGCACAGACACATCTGGTGCAGAAACTAAGAATTCAAGTAAGAATCTGATCGTTCATCGTTTACTGTTGCAGAGTTTTTCACCACTAACTCTTTCGACGTAATCAAAATAGAACGCGGCATTCTGCGTGCGATCTCTAAACTCCGGAGTTCTTTTACATGGCACACCACGGCTACAATCCACGGAGGCGCGTACTGATTACCGGCGGTGCGGGGTTTCTTGGCTCACACCTGACAGAGAAACTGTTAAACAACGGGCAAGAAGTTATCTGCGCAGACAGTCTGTTTACCGGCACCAAAGACAACTTCGAAAGTTTCAGAGATCACCCACATTTTGAATTTATACGCCACGATGTAACGGTGCCTTTGCAAATTGAGGTAGACGAAATTTATAACCTGGCTTGCCCTGCCTCACCCATTCATTATCAACACAATCCGATCCATACCGTTAAAACCTCCGTACTCGGTGCGATCAACATGCTGCAGCTTGCAAAGCACCTGCAATGCAAAATACTGCAGGCATCAACCAGTGAAGTTTATGGCAGCCCGACCGTGCACCCGCAGCCTGAAGAGTATTGGGGTAACGTAAACCCGATTGGCCCACGCTCCTGCTACGATGAAGGTAAAAGATGCGCCGAAACACTTTTTTTTGATTTCCACCGGCAGGAAAATATTGACATCAAACTGGTGCGAATCTTCAATACCTATGGTCCCAGAATGCACCCGGATGACGGACGTGTAGTATCAAATTTTATCGTCCAGGCTTTAAAGGGTGATCCGATAACCATCTATGGGGAAGGACAACAAACACGCTCTTTCTGCTACGTAGACGATCTGATCGATGGGTTTATCCGGTACATGAATCTTGACAGCAAAGAGACCGGACCGATTAATCTCGGCAACCCCGGTGAATTTACCATTCGCGAACTGGCTGAAAAAATTCTTGAGCTCACAAACTCCGGATCAGAGCTGGTATTTAAACCACTGCCAAAGGATGACCCCCAACAAAGAAGGCCGGACATTACAAAGGCAGAGGCCGTTCTGGGCTGGCAACCGACGATTCAACTCGAGGATGGCTTAAGAAAAACCATCCAAGACTTTGAAACCAGGCTTGCGCAATAGACTTTTGCTCTGGCTGTTACTCGGACCGTTACTCAAAGCTTTATTCAAGCTGTTGTTGCTTTAGAGAAATGCCCTCTCGGATTATTCGCAGACTCAATGTCAAACTGCTTGAGAAGCGCTAGTGCGGATTCTGAACAAATCTTTGGAACCACCACCTGAACAGTGACAATCTGATCTCCCGGCGGTGTACCTGGCAACCCGCGTGATCGTAAACGCATTTTGTTGCCACTTTGAACACCTGCAGGAATTGTCATGGAAACCTCTCCTCCGAGCGTCGGCACAGGCAACACTAAACCTTTGGCGGCCTCGTACGGCGTAAGTGGCAGATCGAGAACAACATTGCGACCTTCAACTTCAAAAATCCGATGCGGCTTGAGCTTCACGGTCAACACAAGATCACCGGGCGGACCGCCATTGATCCCGGGTTTCCCCTGCGACTTTAATCGCAATTGCTTACCGTTCGTCACGCCCGCAGGAATATCTACATTTAGTGTACGCGCAGAACTGCCAGGCCTGGCTGGTATCTGGATTTTTGTCTTGCCACCACTGTAGGCATTTTCCAACGCAACACGCACCGTTAACTGAAGATCGTCACCCCTCGCCACACGCGCACCTTGAAAACCGCTTTGTTGAAAGCTACCGGCACCGAAAATGGATTCAAAAAAATCTCCAAATTCACTTTGCCCGACACCACCCGGATTAAAATCCTGACCTCGCCGCCATTGCGGCGAACCGTGAAATTCATCCCCATTATTGAAGCCATGACGTTTCAACTGATCGTATTCCGCACGACGATTTTCATCACGCAAAGCTTCATAGGCTTCACTGACTTCTTTAAACTTCTCTTCGGCGCCGGCTTCAGAACACACATCAGGATGATAACGACGGGCCTTTTTCCGATAGGCGCGCTTTATTTCATCCGCGGTTGCATTCTCTGCAGTACCCAGAATTTCGTAATAATCTTTAAATTTCATTGTTGTTCAATTTACAGGTAACCTGCATGCACAATTCTATTGCTGAATATATAGGGTTTATTCAACAAACATCAAGCAGGTAACTCGCTGATATTAATGCGTATTTCAGTCATCATTCCTACGTTTAACCGGGCCGGTTTCGTCACACGCGCAATAGACTCCGTACTAAATCAGACCGTTGCTCCGCATGAGATTATTGTCGTCGACGATGGCTCCACAGACAATACCTGCGAAACGCTCAAAGCACGCTACTCCGACTCTGTTTCTTTGCACAAACGCCCTGAGAATAGAGGAGTGAGCGCCGCCCGTAACTTCGGTATTGCTAACTGCAACGGTGACTGGATTGCATTACTGGACTCGGATGACGAATGGCTGCCGGACAAACTTAAACACCAAATAGAACAGCTTCGTAACAGCCCGCATGCAATCTGCCACACCAACGAAATCTGGATCCGCAACGGAGTGCGCGTTAACCAAATGAACAAGCATCAGAAATATGGTGGTGATATTTTTCATCACTGCCTTCCAATGTGTGTAATGTCCCCTTCCACCATGCTGTTGCAAAAAGACATTATATTGCAGGCTGGAGGCTTTGATGAATCGTTACCAGCATGCGAAGACTATGATCTATGGCTAAGGTTGTGCGCACAGTTTCCGGTCCTCTACCTTGACCAGCAACTCATTAAAAAGTACGGCGGACACGCAGATCAATTATCGAGAAAGCACTGGGGAATGGACCGATTTCGTGTGCAATCAATGGACACACTGCTGCAATCTGGAACTCTTTCTAATGATCAAGAAGTAATCACACAACAAATGCTAAAGAAAAAGCTCTGTATTCTTCAAGGGGGTGCAACTAAGCACAACAATCAACCTTTGCTTGAATACTGCGATAATCTGTCTAAGAAGTACGGAATAGAATAGAGATGATCAATCTGGTTATCGCAATGATGGCAGAGGCGGCCCCTGCTATAAAACACTGGAACTTAAAAAAACGCCCAGACAACCATCCGTTTCCGATCTATGAAGGGGACAATATTCGGCTGGTGATTAGTGGCAAAGGGAAATGTCACAGTGCTGCCGCTACAAGCTGGTTAGCAAGCCTAACCGGTTATTCACGCACAAGTCCATCAATCTGGGTCAATCTGGGCATAGCCGGGCACCGGACATACGATCAAGGCACCCTGGTAACCGCCAGCAAACTGATCGATCAGAGCACCGGAAATTGCTGGTATCCGGTATTCATTAATAACCGAATACCACAATCAACCACAGTTTGCACGGTAGACATTCCCTCAACGGACTACCCGGAATTACACGCCTATGACATGGAGGCGACAGGCTTCTACCAAACTGCAACACGCTTCACAACGGCAGAACTGGCTCAGTGCATCAAAGTCATATCCGACAATGAACAACAATCAATTGATAAAATCAATGCAAGCCTGGCCAGTGATATTATTTCTGATAATATTCACCATATCGATGAACAGTTTCAGGCTTTGCTATCACTTACAGATTCTCTGGACACGATTGATACCGAAGAACTCGAGTCCTGTTTCTATCGTCAGTACAAATTTTCTGCTACGCAAAAACATATGCTCAGAAGACTGCTGGTAAGACATCTTGCGCTCTTCGGACATCTGGACATTGATACCGATCAACTACATGTTCGCTCGACAGGAAAGACAGCGGTTCTCCTTAAGCAACTCAACTCACTCATGAACCGGTATCACTCATGATTCAGAATATTTATATTGAGGAAAGCGTCAGGGACCACCCAAAGACCAATGAAATAATTTCACGATACCCAAAGGCATCAGTCACTGCCTGTAAACACTACGGGAATATCTTCAATAGCAGTGCACAGAATTTCAGACTGCAAAAATCACAACCGTCACTGATACTCGCCAGAAAAGAAAACCGACGAGTATTGGAAACGCCGGCCAGTTACGGGATTGGTGGCAACCATAACTACTACTTTTCCCACATGCTTAACTGTCTTTACGACTGTCGGTATTGTTTTTTGCAGGGAATGTATCGATCAGCCCACTACGTTGTTTTTGTCAACTACGAAGATTTTATCGACGATATAAAAACAGCAAGCGATCAACACAGCCAACCCAGCTGGTTTTTCTCAGGCTACGACTGTGACAGCCTGGCGATGGAGCCGGTTACCGGTTTTATGGATTTTGCGCTGGACCGATTCTCTACGATGAGAAATGCGCAGCTTGAGATAAGAACAAAAAGCACACAAATAAGATCACTACTCGATCGCAAACCACTGAGTAACTGCGTTGTTGCGTATAGTTTTACTCCTACCGAAATCGCTGAAAAACACGAGCACAAAGTACCATCAGTTGCAAAGCGAATTCATGCTGCGCAACGGCTACAAAATGCCGGTTGGAAAATCGGCCTCAGGCTGGACCCGCTCATTGATACACCAACATTCGAAAAAGACTACAAAGCACTGATAGAGCAGTTGTTTAATGAGCTTGATGCAGATAGGGTGCATTCCGTAAGCTACGGATCATTTCGTCTGCCAAGAGATTTTTTCAAAAAAATCATCAAGCTTTACCCGAAGGAACCACTACTCGCCGGAGATTTAACTGAAAATAGTCCAATGGTTTCTTATCCGGTAGAAAAAGAGCAATTTCAACGTCGCTTAGTTGAAGAACAGCTGGTGAAATTCGTAGACGAATCGCGTATTTTCCCGTGCGATATATCTTAATCTCTCCAGAGATATAACCTATGAGCGAAAAGTTTACCTTACAGAGCCGGACACCGCGCTAATCTGCCTTAGCAGTTAAGTTTATGGAATCTACCAGTACCAAAGTATGAAGGTTATTTACCCTGTCCACCCAGTCAAGAAATCTGGATATCGTTCTACTTGCCGCTTCACTGCTCCACCACATAGAATTCAGCCAAATTGACGAGGCATGGTTGGCTCTACTGCTTGGCAGGAAGTCACTGTAGGCAGAGTTCAGCAAGTTGGTTGTTGAATAACGTGTAGTACCAAGCCCGAGGTCTGCAGATACAGCCATCAAATTCCCTTGCGTCACAATGTGCTGGATAAATTTTGACGAAAGATCCGGTTTTTCAGTGGTAGCAGGTATAGCCAGTAAACTCATTTCGAAAAGTGCTGAATCCCAAATTACCCCGGGAGCTCTGTCGGACAATACTTCATTCATCACACTGCTACTGGAGACAACAGCGAAAGCATCACCTCCCTCATGTAAGCGTTGAATCGCTTCTTCGTCACTGTCTACCCAAACCACATCGCTCTCTATACGGTGGAGCTGTTTTTCAATGAGTTCCCAGGCAGAATTTGTGTCCGACAAAACCTCGTAGACCCGATCGGGTGGGATGCCACTGGAGGCGAGCGCCCATTCAACCAGTGCACGTGGTGATTTTTGTAGAATCCGCGCTCCTGGAAAGGCCGCTGTATTGAAAAAATCATCAATTCTCACAGGCTGATTATTGAGTTCATTTTGCTGATCTTGACTAAATGCCACTACCGTTGACCAAACCAACTGCCCTACAGCACAGGGTTGCAGTGCGTTGGGCACGAAATCATCGATAGCACTACTCAACTCAGAAAGCAGACCCGCAGGCAGGTACATCAATTCACCGTGGTCGCAGCTATTCTGTGCCTCATGCAGTCCCAGCTCTACCACATCAATGCCAGAAGCAGTTGAACCCAACGTGTGTTGCTCCACTTCTATTCCGGACTGCCATGAGAAAGGATTCAACACTCTCTGTGCGTAAACCTCGGCATACAACCCACTCCACATCGATAGTTGTAGCGCACTGCCCGCAACAGCACTGCCACTCCCAATGAGAACCAGCAAAGCCGCCACTCTGAAAAAATAGAGCATAAGTTATTCTTTTTTATTATGGATATGAATTTAAATCCGCCTAAAAAAGATAGCAGCCCATCGAGTTTCGACAAGCCATAAACCGTAATCACTGACGAATAACGCGCTACCAGGCAAACCACCAAGATTAACTCCCGGCAATTCAGCGTGCATTAGGCAGCACATCAACTATAAGTAACTGGGGAACACCTTTCAGCCAAATTCACAATAACAATACCGGCAGGAAACCAATGTCGTCTGTAAAACGCGAACAAGTAACTGATAATTATGGATTTTCATCTGACGAACCTATCGATGACGATTCGATAGATCTCCGCGAATACGCCAAGATTCTGCGAAAATATCGCTGGCCAATTTTGCTCTCGACCGCCTTGATTACGGCGATTGCTGCTTATATCGTGTCAGGCATGACACCGATTTACAGGGCCACTTCAACATTGTTGATCGAGACCCAGGAGACCATGCCAATCAGCTTTGACGAGCTGGTAGGTATAGATACGAATAACCAGGAATATTACCAAACCCAGTTCGAGATTCTGAAAAGTCGCAAACTTGCAAAGCGAGTGATTGAAGAAATGGGAATCTGGGAACACTCGGAGCTCTATAACGCTAAAGATGCAATGATTGGTCAAACCAGCGCTTCCGCAGAATCCCTGCAACCGCCACCCTCAAACTCGGATGTAAACGGCGTCACCAATACTCTGGAAATGCAGGCAGAGCCCATCGAAAGGCAGATGGCCGTTAATCGGTTTATCAAAAAACTGAATGTAACTCCTGTTAAAAACACGAAAATGGTCAAGATCAGTTTTGAGTCAAGCGACCCTGTGTTTGCTGCACAAGTGGCGAATAAAATTGCTGACACCTACATCATCAGCCATCTTGATTCCCGAATGGAAATGGGAGAGAAAGCCACCGACTGGTTAGGTGAGCGATTAACACAGCTCAAATTAAAGCTTGAAGAATCACAAAATAAACTACTTACCTATCGGGAAGAAAACGGACTGATAGACATTGAAGGGTCTGTTGGCAAACTCACAGAGCAGGAAATCGGCATCATTACCAGTAAGCTGCTTGATGCAGAGGCCCGTATGGCCCAAGCGGATATTCTATACAGAGAAGTTGAAAATACAAAAGCTCAAGGTACAAACGCATTACTGGGGCTACCGGTAGTAGATTCTAACGAGATGGTGAGACGTTTCAAAATTGAAGCGCAGCAAGCTCAGCTAAACCTGAATGAACTTTCCAATCGATACGGTGCAAAACACCCAAGTATTATCGATGCACAATCACGTCTGAATACGGCGCAGGCAAATCTGAAAAGTCAGATCTACAACATCGTAGATACGATTGAAAAAGACTACCAGATTTCCAGACAGACAGTGCAGTCGCTCGAAGGAACACTAAGCCAGGGTAAACAAGCGATACAACAGGTTGGCCGATCACAAATCGATCTGCTGCACCTTGAACGTGAGGTTGAACTCAACCAGAAAATGTACGATACCTTTTATACAAGGATACGGGAAGTTGACGAAGCAGAGGGCATGAGCACTACCAATGCGCACATTAGTGAATATGCCGAAGCACCATTGGGACCGGTAAAGCCCAAGAAAGCGCTTATCGTTCTGTTAAGCTTGTTGCTCTCGCTAGCTGGTGCTACAGCGTTGGCAATTTTAATGGAGTCAATGAACGACAGCATTACCGGGACAGATGACGTTGAGAATACTCTAAAACTTAGAATGCTCGGCATTATTCCTTTACTGTCTAAAAAGTCGAAAGCAAATGCGAACAGTACAGCGCTCGTACCTGGCAGCCTTGAAAACGACCGGGATTCTTTTGAAGAGAGCATCAAAACAATACGCACCAGTGTTTGTCTCGATGAGATCGAAAAAGCAAATCAGGTAATCATGGTTACCTCTGCCCTTCCGGGTGAAGGAAAATCCACGCTGGCAAGTCACCTTGCACACTCTCTCGCGCAAATGGAAAGTGTGTTACTCATAGAGTGTGATTTGCGCAGACCAAGCCTGCATCGCGCTTTCAAGTTTGACGATAACATTGGATTAGCTCAACTATTGATGGGTGAGGCAAAATTCGGCCAATCGATAAAGCTCGATGTTGTCGACGGACTCGATGTTATACCTGCAGGTTCAATCCCTAAAAACCCACTGGAACTTATTAGCTCAGAGAGATTTACACGCTTACTTGATCAAATGAAAAAACGCTATGATCGCATTGTGATTGACAGTGCTCCAGTACAAGCAGTCAGTGATGCATTGATTCTGGGCAGACTGGCAGACACAGTTCTGTACGCCGTAAAAGCAGATTCCACTCCCGTCAATATTTCAGCACGGGGTGTTAAGCGACTAAGAGAGGCCGACATAACACTGTGTGGCGCTGTCGTCACGCAGGTTAATATTAAGAAGATTAGCGCTTATGGAGGCGATCTCGATTACCAAGGCTACTATGATTACTATGGATACGCCGAATCGGAAGAATTTAGTCCGCTTTCAAAGTTGACTCTGCGCAAAAAAGTCTCAACTGAAGAAAAAGAAGTCGAAGCCGCATAGTGATAAAGCTAAGCAACGGGCAGCTGCATAGCTGCCCGTTTTTTAAAAAGAAAGTCGTTTGAATATTGGCTCAGGTATCAGCCGAATCACTAACATGATAATTCCCCAGAACCATGGGGTGTAGACCACACTCTTACGCTTTGTCATCGCCCGGTCTATGTCTGCAGCAACCTTTTCAGGCTTTGCCCACAGAAAACCTTTTTTAAACTCTTTGGTCATCGGTGTATCTACAAAACCGGGCTTGACCGTCACCACGCCAACACCATGCGCATACATATCGCTTCTCAAGCCAGACAGAAAGCTCGCTACAGCACTTTTAGCAGCTCCATAGTGATAGTTACTTCGACGCCCTCTGTCGCCAGCCACTGAGCCTACAACAGCAATCACGCCACCAGATGTCTCCCCATCCCTTGCAAGCGAACGCGCTGCTAATTCGGAAAGCGAGATCGTGCTTAGTCCATTCAGGTTAAACTGGGACAATGCGTAACTTTGGTCTTGCGTGGCTTTTTCCTGGTCAGTCAGATCCCCATAAGAAATCAGCACAGAATCAGAATTTTCACCACAAACATCATGAACAAGCTGCGCATGTGTTGAAATATCTGCAAGGTCCGCAACTTTCGTCGTGACTGTTCCATTAGACAGAACTTGCGTGTGCTGGGCGACCTGCTCTAATAACTCTTTGTTACGAGCGACAAGGACAATGACATCAAAGCGTTCTGCAACAAGATTGATATATGCCTGCGAAATTGCGGATGTCGCCCCAAACACAACCAGTTTTTTACTCATATGCTTGCTTTACCTTGTGATGCGTCGCCAGAAATCTGATGAGAAAGCCGGATCAATGTATTGTGTAAATTCGTCGTAACGTGGATAACTTGCTCTAAACAGTTCACCGCTCATAAGTGCATCTTTTGCAGGATATAAGGCCCCTCCGGCATCTGCTACCACCCCTTCCAGTTTATGCAATAAAGCTATAGTTCGGGTGCCAAGGTTTGGAAAATCCAGCGCAAGCGTTACACCCGGGCGTGAGAACGCCAACATTCCCGGTGAAGAAATGCCACCCATGGTTTTCAATACCGACAAAAAAGATCCCTGACCGGAAACGCTGATAATCTCCAATAGTTCGACGATCGCGTGCTTATGAGTGAAGGGAACTACACACTGAAACTGATAAAATCCTTTTCTCCCGTAGATTCTATTCCAGTCCTGCAATGCATCAAGCGGGTAAAAATATTTTTCAAATACCTCATCGAAATTTCGAACACCTTTGTTGCGGTGTAGATAAAGTTTATTAAACGCTCTTAGACTAAAGCGATTTACCAGCGGCACTCCTTTTCCAACTATCGCAGGAACACGTTTTGAACTTCTTTGTGGCTTTCTTACCTTTTCGACTTTGCTGTCCAGATGGTTCGCCCTGAGGAATACCCCCTGCCCTGCCCTTGCACCGCGGGCCAGACAATCCACCCACGATACATGATATTCATGAGTCTGCTCAGTCGATTCAGATAATTTCAAAAACTCCTGATAGCTACCGTATTCGATGGACTCAACATGAACATCCGGGTTTTTTACCGGCTTCAGCGCAAGTTCTACCCAGGTGATCAGACCGGTCAGCCCCAATCCGCCTATTGTGGCGGCAAAGTAGTCTGCATTTTGGTTTCTATCACACTGCAACACCTGACCGTCTGATCGCCGCAACTCAAAACGCCGAACGAAGCAACCGAAACTCCCGACAACATGATGATTCTTACCGTGTACATCGTTGGCAACGGCCCCACCCACTGTGGCAAAACTGGTTCCGGGAGTTACGGGTAAAAACCAGCCATGCGGCACAATCAGTTTTAGAATTTCCCACAGTGTGGTGCCGGATTCACACGTAAGCGTACCGCTTTCCTTGTCGAAACCAATAAACTTCGACATGCGTGTAGTGTCAACAACAACGCCTCCAGCATTAGTACACACATCTCCGTAGCTGCGTCGCATCCCGACAGGTAAGAGCGACTCACCTTCAGGAAGCACTTCTGACCGGTAAAGGTGCGCGCATACTTGCTGATTAACACGCGCCAGATTGCCCCAGGAATCTGTCACAGTGACTCTTCGAGAGGCACAATCATTTCTATTCCGGGTTTTTCCAGGATTGATAGGCAGCAATCAGCATGTCTGAATCGCTGTCTTTCGGCTCCCAGTCCAGCTCTCTTTTTGCTTTTTCCATAGATAGAATGCAGGTTTCATCAGCAATCAGATACTGCTCGGGATCAAGCAATGGAATATTGAGTTTATCCAGAATGGCGAGCACGAACTTAACCGCAAATGCCGGAGTCGGCACAACGATAGATTTACTACCTGCGGCCTTAATGAGATCTTTTAATAGCACACGAACTCGAGGTGCATCCAGCGACCCTACATTGTATGCCTCATTAGGAATTCCCTTTTCCACTGCAGCCAGACAAATATCAGCGCAGTCACTGACAGAAATAAACTGATAAAAATTTCTGCCGCTGCCGATGGTCGGCACCGGGAGGTTTTTGTCTATCAGTTTAAACAGGGATTCAAGTATGCCTAGTCTCCCCGGTCCGATAATAAGCCTTGGACGGAATATGGTGATATTAAATCCACGCTCGCGATACTTCTCGCACAGAAGTTCGGATTGGTACTTGGCGTCCCCGTACGGACCGAGCGGCTCCCGATGGTGAGATTCAGGACGGGGGTTCTCAAGCGTATGCCCGTACACCATGTCAGTGGTGTAGTACAGTACCTTCCGACACTGGGTTTTAGTCTCAAGGTACTCAAACAGGTTTTCCGTACCATAGTAGAGCACGCTCCAGAAGTATTCGTGGCGCTCAGCTCGCTTGATGATGGGCACCAGAAGCCTGGCTGCAAAGTGGTAAACAATATCGTCCGCATCGACAGGCACTTTTTCGAGCGCAGCCTTGTCAGTAATATCGACATGCATGTATTCGACATGCTCATAATGCGGAGATGGAGTTTTTTTAATATCGAGCACCAGCACCTTTTCGCCACGCTCAATCAGCTTTTTAGATAGCTCCGTACCCAGAAAACCATCGCCACCAGTAATAATGTGTTTCAAGTGTGTGTATTCCGATTATGTTTGAAAAACCTGCGAGAAGTCCCTGTAGGGAACAGTACATTCCAATTCAGATCTGTAGCGCGGTTTTCGGCCAACACTGACCAAATCATATTCAATGACTATTGCCGACTGTAGCGCCACAAGAAGCGGAGACTTTTGTCAAAAAACCAAATCAGACAACGACATCCGGGTCAACAATTTGACGTACAATACATTTCGAGCACATGTGAATGTTTTGTGCTTGAATATCAACAACGGTGCTCTCCACCGAATTATAACTTCAATCCGATCACGATCGCAGCAGTATACAGAATGTCCAAATTCATCCCTTTGATTCTTTTCACCGTTTTAACGAATTTTCTATCACAGATCATGCTGAAAAAAGGCATGACACAAATTAGCCTGGATTCCCTCAGTGCAAACAATGTACTCAGCGCTGTACCCGGAATTCTGACTAATTTCTTTGTGATGGGCGGGTTAGTAGTCATGGTCATCAGCATGGCCTCACATCTGCTGGTGCTCTCAAAAGTCGATATCAGCTACGCCTACCCGTTTCTGGGCTTGTCATTTGTGCTAATTACCCTTTGGGGATATTTCGCACTTTCGGAGCCGATAAACGCGTATAAAATATGTGGCGTTGGACTCATCGTTCTTGGCGTAGCCCTGGTTGCAAAATCCTGAATGCGAACGATTATTTGTGAGCTAGACAATACGCTCATCAAGACAGAATTAGGGTCGGAGCGTTTTATATTCGGCGCCAAGAAACTGCTCACGCAAGTGTTGTCGTCCGAGTTCGATCTAAAAAGACTTAAACTGGAAAGCAGCGAGCAGCAAACCGATGCTCCTCTACTGCCGGTAAATAATCAGGTCATTGAGCTACTCAGTCACAAGAAACAAAGCGGCCACCAGCTTGTGCTTTTATCAAGTCAATCAAAA
>CALHCI010000021.1 GCA_937931165.1 uncultured Granulosicoccaceae bacterium | reverse complement strand
CTTACGTGCTTGTATTTGCATGATCTAATCCGGTTTACGTATAGCAATATTAGCGGAAGGTTCACGAGTGTCTTTGTTAATTATCAATAAGTAAGCTGAACACCCGCTAAAGCAGTCGAATTAGTCATTTTATTGACTGCTTGTAGTAGGTATTGATACGGAGTTATCCGCTGTTTTACGTGACTCAGGCTTCTGTGGTCAGTGAATCAAGCACTCTTATCCAGCTGTTAATGCCTTTTTGAAAACTGCGCAAATCGTACTTTTCGTTGGGGGAGTGGATTTGATCATCATCGAGTCCAAAGCCGATAAGCAGGCTGTCCATACCGAGGTATTCACGGAAGTCGCCAACCACCGGTATCGAGCCGCCACAGCCTGCGTATACTGCATCTGCCTGCCACTCTTCACTGAGCGCTTTGTGTGCTTTGCCAAACGCCGGGTCGTCAATTGGCATAACAGTCGCCGGTGAACCACCATGATTTTTATATTCGACGGTGCAGTCTGACGGCAGGTTGTCTTCGATGTGCTTATGCAGGCTGGCAATGATTTTGTCAGGGTCTTGCTGACCTACCAGTCTGAAACTGATTTTGCAGCTGGCCTGAGATGGCAGCACAGTTTTAAATCCTTCACCGGTATAGCCTCCGGTGATGCCGCAGAACTCGCAGGTCGGGCGACTCCATATTTGTTCCAGTGCGCTGTGGTCTTTTTCACCGGCAGGTTCTGACAACCCGACAGCACCGAGAAATTCTTTTTCATCAAAACCCAGTTGCTGCCATTGCACTGCGATGGTGTCTGGCAGGGGTGGTACTTCATCATAGAAACCGGCAAGTGTGACTCGCCCCTGATCGTCATGCAGGCTGGCTAAAATTTTACTGAGTACTCTGATCGGGTTTTGCGCCGGCCCGCCGTACATGCCGGAGTGCAGATCTTTGTTCGGACCGGTAATGATCACCTCTTCTCCTACCATGCCACGCAACATCGTGCTGATAGCCGGTGTGTTCTGATCCCACATACCGGTATCACACACCAGTGCCAGATCTGATTTCAGTTCTTCGGCGTTAGCGGTGAGAAACGGAATAAGAGAGGGCGAGCCTGATTCTTCTTCGCCCTCAAACAAGAAACAGATTTCGCATGGCAGGCTGCCGTGAACCGCGTGCCATGCTCTGCATGCTTCGACAAATGTCATTAACTGGCCTTTGTCATCTGCCGCGCCGCGCGCGCGTATCACCTGTGTGTTGCCAACTTTTTCGAGTGCCGGGGCAAATGGGTCGTTGTGCCAAAGGTCGAGCGGGTCAACCGGTTGTACGTCGTAATGGCCGTAAAACAACAGTCGTGGTTTACCAGGCACGGGATCACTGTGACCCACCACCATCGGATGACCGGGCGTATCCCTTCTTGACGCTTCAATGCCCATGCTTTGCAGATCGGCGACCAGCCAGTCTGCGGCCTGTTTGCACTGTGACTGGAAGGCAGGATCAGTTGAGATGCTGGGGATTTTTAGTAGTTCAAACAGCCTTGTCAGCGCGGCATCACTGTTTTTACTGGCTTTTGCAAGGACGTCATCAAGTGAGGGCATGGATTCTTCACCGGTGGTTTTTTTAAAGTATAGCGCCGATGAATTCGTTGTGCGCACCGGATACGTATCATTGACGAAGCCCGGTATGAAGCGGTTGGCTGATTGGCGTTCTACGCGGCTTTGATGACGCCGTCTTTGCCTTTTTGTAAAAAGCGCGTGAACTCTGTGGTCGTTAGTGGCTTGGAGAAAAAGTAGCCCTGACCAAGATCGCAGTTTAACTGTGTGAGTGTTTGGCACTGGATTTCGTCTTCAATGCCTTCTGCGACTGTGCTGACTTCCAGCCGTGAGGCGAGCTGAATAATCGAGCGTACAACATCGCGACTTTTCTGGTCTGATTTTACTTCTGCGCTGAGCACTTTATCTATCTTCAGTTTGTCTATTTCACAGCGGGTCAGCAGCGTGAGTGATGAGTGCCCCGAACCAAAGTCATCCATTGCGATTTTTATTCCCAGGGATTTCAATGCGCTGATGTTTGACTCTACCGCAGCGATATTATCGATTGCCGAAGTTTCGGTAATCTCAATCTCTATGTGCTTTAAAAGATGCTTATTGGCACCTGCGATTTTTTCAACTACGGTTGCGAGGTTAGGCCTGCTTGCCTGTGCTGCAGAGAAGTTAAGTGCAATATCAGTGAGCGCGATATTGTTGTTTTCCCACTCTCTGAGCTGGGTAATAACGGTTTTTAATACCCAGTCATCGAGATCGCAGATCTGACCACTGGCCTCAGCCCGCTTAATAAAGTCGTTAGGTGAGAATGTGCCGAGCTCGGGGTGAGTCCAGCGCAGCAGGGCTTCGGCGCCGATCAGTTTTTGCGATGAAAGATGAAACTGTGGCTGGAAGAGCAAGTGCAGTTCGTTGTTTGGGATTGCAAGCCGGATAGCATTGTCAAGACGCACTTTAAGTTCGGTGGCTTCTCGTAATGCCGGATCAAAAAAGCGATAGGTGTTTTTACCGTGGTTTTTGGCTTCGTACATTGCCATGTCTGCACTGGCTACCAGATCTTCAGCATTGTCTGAGTGCTCCGGATGTAAGCAGATGCCGATGCTGACACCAATGGAGCATTCCATACCGCTGATCATGTAAGGGCGCATCACCGCAACACGAATACGTTCGGCAATCTTTGCTGCCTGATCCTGATTGTTGATATTAGTCAGAATCATCATGAACTCATCCCCTGCAAGTCTGGCGACTACCGGTTGACCGGGTTCAGGCTGATAAGCGCTTAGTTGCCGTTGCGCTGCATCATTAGTTATGGTGTCTGTGTTGCGCACGGTATTGACCAGCCGTTGCGCCACTGCCTTTAGCAGTTCATCGCCGGCTTCATGGCCGAGTTGATCATTGACCGGTTTAAAGTTGTCGAGGTCCATAAACAATACGGCAAACGCACTGTCACGGGTCTGTTGCGTTCTTTTGATTTCTGCACCAAGGCATCGCAAAAACATTCTGCGGTTGGGCAGGTTGGTCAATGTGTCGGTAAAGGCAAGTCGTTGTACTTCAGCGGTGGATTCCTGAGTGACGCGCTGCAGTTTTTCCAGAAACGTATTAAACCAGTACGCAAGCTCGGTCATTTCGTCTGCACCGGTCAGTGGCATGCGCACTGCCATATCGCCGGTACCCACAGCAATCTGGCGCAGTGAACTCACCATGTTGTTAATGCGCTGCAGAATATTACGTGTGGTGATATACGCAATTAAAAACAGGAGCAGTGCGGTAATCGCGCCAGTTATTAATCCGGTTTTTAGTGACTCTGATGCACGCATGGTGGCGGCATCAACACTGTTAACCAGTTCATCACTTTGGCCGGTTTGCAATTCACCCAGTGCGTCCAGCAACTGATTAAACGCGTGTGCATTCTGTTGTTTGATGGCAGTACTTTCAGAAAATTCCATTTGTTTGGTGATAATGGCCTGTGCCAGTGCATGTGAGTCACCGAAGTAGGCGTCGAAGCCAGACAGTATTTCGGTGACATCCTGCCGGTGCTTGTCTTCCAGAACCATCACTTTATGCAGGTGTGCGCGAAATTGCGCTGCCAGTTGCATGGAGTGATCAAGTAGTGATGTATTTGATGATATAAAAGCGTGTTCGAGGTTGCTGTCGATCGCTTCCAGTTCATTGAAAGCGGCCACCAGGCTTTCCTGAACCGGGTAACGAACATCACGGATTTCCTGCAGCAGATCGGCGTTGTCTTTTGATTCGCTCAGCAATACGGCCAGAAACAAGATAAAGCCGACTGTACCCACCACGGCAATCGAGAGAATACGCCAGCGCAGGGTATAGTAAGCCTTGCGATGATCACTCGCTGGTTTGTATTCTAATTTCACATCTTCTTTGGACATGAGTGATCTCTGGGTACTGTGTGGCGCGCACGCAGCACGGGCAGGTTTTCCGCATCTAATCACTGGGAATCGGCCGCGATCGCATTGTCTTTATGTCGGGAAGGCGGCGAAAATGTGCAAATCCAGCGCCGTTGCGCCGGGCGATACAAGGTTTCATTCTGGTTTACAATTGAAGTTGTGAGCACCGGGTGTCTCCGGTGTCTTCCGTAAACTGTTGCTCTGTGAGGAAAACATGTCGATCAAATCGATTCTGGTACCGTTGACCGAGGGAGAGCGCGGATTTAACGCGCTTGAAACCGCTTTTATCGTGGCGAGGCGGTTTGGCGGACATGTGAATGCGGTGCATGTACGCCGCAGCAGCTCGGCATCCGAACCTTTTTTGTTTGGCAGTCTCAGTGGCACCTTGAAAGAGACCGTGGTTAAGGAGGCGGCAGTGGCGTCTGAGCGCACTTCCGCGCAGATCGAAACCCGCTTTCGCGCCGCCTGTGATGCCGCCGGTGTACCGGTAGTGGGTGCAGGCGAGTCTTCGCTGCCGGAATTGTCGGCGAGTTTTGAGTCAATTTCGGGGCGTAAAGTCGATGTATTAATAGAACGGGCACGTCTTAACGATGTGACAGCGATCACAGCGCCAGAGCTGGGCGAAAACACCATTCGGCAAACCCCGGTTGGTGAAACGCTCGAGTCTATTATGCTGGGTTCCGGCCGACCGGTGCTGATTGTGCCGCGCGAGTGGCAGGCAAAAAAGTGCGAGCATGCGGTGATTGGCTGGAATGACAGTGTGCAATCTTCTCGAGCGGTGGCAATGACGGTGCCGTGGCTGACACGCATGCAATCGGTGACGGCGGTGGTGGCGCGCGAGCGTCTGGAATCGGCTGAACTGTTAAAGCGGTATTTGGCTAATCACCAGACAGAAGTGGACATTGTGACCCTTAATCGCGAGCAACAATCTGCTGGTGAGGCACTGCTTGCGCGTTGTGAGGAACGCCGTGCGGATTTTCTGGTGGTGGGTGGTTATAGCCGCGCCCGACCCAGGCAGTTGCTGTTTGGTGGCGTTACGCGCCATTTGCTTAAACACACCACGATGGTCACTGTGATGGTGCACTAGCCCGCAGAGCCGGAAATAGCCGCTAAACTACTTCTTTTAAATCCGCAGAGGACAGGCCATGGCTGTTGTAACGCGAGAAGTGGAGTATTCCCATCGGGACAGTGTTTTCGAAGGTGTGTTGGCAGTCGACAATGCCAGTGAAACCAAACGTCCTGTTGTGTTGGTGTCACACGCGTGGGGTGGTCGCGATGAGTTTGCTATTCAGAAGGCGCGGGATCTTGCCAAGCTCGGCTATGTTGCGTTTGCACTCGATCTTTATGGCAAAGGAGTACTCGGCAGCAGCAAGGACGAGAATCGCGAGTTAATGGCGCCGTTGCTTGAAGATCGCACAATGCTGCAGGCGCGCATGCAGGCGGCTGTTGACACTGCGACCGCACAACCCGAAGCAGACCCGACCCGCGTTGCCGCAATTGGATTCTGCTTTGGTGGTTTGTGTGTACTTGACCTTGCACGAACCGGTTCATCGGTGAATGCTGTGGTGAGTTTTCATGGTTTGTTTGCAGCACCCGGTAATACTGTGGGCCGAAAGATCAAAGCGCGCGTGCTGGTATTGCATGGCTATGATGATCCAATGGCAACACCTGATGCCATGGTTGAGCTTGCGTCAGAAATGACTGAAGCAGAAGCCGACTGGCAGATTCATGCTTACGGTCGAACGCTGCATGCGTTTACCAATCCCGCAGCTGATGATCCTGACTTTGGTACTGTTTACGATGCGCTGGCAGACAAACGTTCATGGCGCAGCATGACTGACTTTCTTGCAGATTCTTTTGCGTAAACGAAACAGGCGAACGCTACGTACTGAACAACTGTGGGTTAATGTCGAACGGTAAAGTCGTTTTTGCCACTGACATCAGCGCCGCGCATTAAGTACAGCGTACGCTCTGCCATACTCAGTTTCGGGTCTTTGTTGCCGAAGTTTTTTGCAAGATTACGATCATACACAGAGCTTGTTGGCATAAAACGTAGTGTCATACCGCGTCTGGAGCGGGGGGATTGATTGGCGCCCGAGCCGTGAACCAGATAGACATCGTGCAGAGAAACCTGACCGGGTTCGAGTGTAATGTATTGGGCAAGATTGCTGTCGTAGCAATTGCTGTCGAGTTCCTGGTTTAACGTCACTTTACTACTGTCGTTAGTGTGATGCTTTAACAGGCATTGTTTTTTGTGTGACCCTGGAATAACTCGCAGACAGCCGTTATCAACGGTGGCATGATCCAGTGCGATCCAGACCGTGCAGGTGGCAAGTGGCGTGATGGGCCAGTATTCACCATCCTGATGCCACGGTGTTTCATGGCCGTTACTGGCAGGCTTTGCAAACAGACTGCTATTCCACAGCGCTATGTTATCGCCAATAAGCTGGCAAACCATATCGAGTATCTGTGGTTGTTGTGCAGCTTTTAGAAAACCGGTGTCATAAGCCAGCAATGCCGAACAATACTGCGAAAACTGCGGATGGTTTTGCAGCAGCGTATTGTGGCGTTGCCTGAGCCACTCGATCAGTTCTTCGGGTAACCGGTAATCAGGTGTGACGTATCCATCCCGATGATAAGCATTGACCTCTTCTGCCGTTAGCATGTGCATTCCGTCTTTTGTTTTGTCTTGGTGCTTTGCGGTCTCCTGAATGTTAAGTGTATAAAAAAAGCCCGCGATTGCGGGCTTTTATTTTACAGTGCTGAATTGCTGTAACGAGTGATGCTTCCCGTTATCAGCGCTGGCATTACTGAACGATGCAGGAGCGGTTGTTTTCCCAGCCCCAGCCGTCCCCATCAGAGTCGCTTGATGCTGACGCGCAAGTCGGTGTGCTGCTGTCGGTAGTATCGGCAGCCTGCATGGCAGATGATCCGTCGATAACGCAGGTGCTGTTATTTTCCCAACCCCAGCCATCACCGTCTTCATCGGAAAGCAAGCTGACGCAGACGGGCGTGCCGTTGCTGGTGCCTGAGCTGCTACCTGAGCTATTGCTGCCCGTGTTGTTGCTGCTGCCACTTGCCAGGCAAGTCATACCGTTCTCCCAACCATAGCCGTCACCATCCGGGTCTGAGGCATCTGAACTACAGGCACCGTGTTGAGTGGTAGCAACAGGTGTCGGGGCGGTAACCGGTGCCGGGTCTGGCGTTGCTACAGGATCCGGCGTTGGTGTCGGGTCAGGTGTTGGATCCGGAGTAGTGGTCTGGTTGTTGGTGGTATTGCCAGTGGCGTTTTGGTTGCAGGAAACGCTGTCGTTGCCGGTGGGTGCGCACACCAAACCTGATTTGTTTTCTTTGATCAGCATAAACTGATCAAACTCAAAGCCGTCTTCGCGAGCGGTGAAGGTAATCGTGTTTGCACCGGCGAAAGGTATATTCAGTGTGATGGTACGAGCAACACCACAGTGATTGTTGCTTGCTCGCTGAGCGCTTGACCAGGTCCAGTTGTTTTTGCCGCTGCACCACTGAATGCGCTCGCCACTGGCCGGGTTGCTGCCGTTGATACCGACATGAATACCGTTATCTTCCGTACCGGTTGAGTAGGCCTTTACCCACACGGTGTATGTGCCGCTTTCCGGGAAGTTGACCGTGTAGTTTATTGCCGGGCCCTGGCCACCGCTTGCCCAGAAGTTAGTGCCGGTTTGCAAAGGATCAGAGTGAGTAACCCGGGTGTCAGGCAGCAGTTCCAGATAAGAGCGGCCACTGGCACTGTTGTGGTGTGACGGATCGGGGTCAGGGTTGATATTCGGTGTGTTGCTGTTGCTGAAAACCCGCCACAGAGAATTTTTTGAGGTGTAGTTTTCTGCTTCAACCTGCACGGCAACGTAGTCTTGTGCGAAGGTCGCTTGCGATAATGCAGCACAGGTCAGTGCTGCCAAAAGATTCAGTTTTTTCATTTTCCGCCTGTTTCTGACTGGGCAAATGGTGAGTGACGTGTTTCACAGAGCAGCGCGATTTGAGACGTGCGTCGCGCCGCACAGTGGAAGGCGTCACATATTGCCTAGGGTCGAAACAGCCGGGTGTGTGTCAATTCACAAAAAAAATCTGACTCCGGTTGAATTTTCTAACCAGTAATAATTGCTGTTGCCGGGATTATCCGGCCAGCCAGTCACGGGACTGCAGATAGTAGTCGTAAAGTTCAGCCTCGGCGCTGCCTGGCTCGGGCGACCAGTTGTATTCCCAGCGTACCATCGGTGGCAATGACATCAGGATCGACTCTGTTCGCCCGCCTGATTGCAGGCCAAACAGCGTGCCCCGATCAAACACCAGATTAAACTCGACATAGCGCCCGCGACGATACAGCTGAAACTGGCGATGTTCGTCTGTGTACGGGGTATCTTTGCGTTGCTCGATAATGGGCAGGTAGGCGGGCAGAAACGCATCGCCAACGCTTTGCATAAAGGCAAAGCTGTGTTCGAAGTTCTGTTCTTTGTAGTCGTCAAAGAAAATGCCGCCAACTCCGCGCGGCTCGTTGCGATGTTTTAAATAAAAGTAGTCGTCACACCAGGTCTTGAATTTTTGGTAGTGATCTTCACCGAATGGTCTGCAGGCATCTTTGGCAGTTTGATGCCAGTGAATACAATCTTCTCTATTGCCATAGTACGGCGTTAAGTCAAAACCACCGCCAAACCACCAGACTGGTTCGGCGCCTTCTTTTTCAGCGACAAAAAAACGCACGTTGCAGTGGGTGGTCGGTGCGAACGGGTTGTGCGGGTGAAATACCAGCGATACACCCATTGCCTGAAAGCCACGGCCGGCAATGTCTTCGCGACCGGCGCTGGCTGATGCGGGCAGGGCATTGCCAAACACATGCGAAAAATTAACCCCGGCCTGTTCAAACACGCTGCCATTGGTGAAAACGCGGCTTTTGCCACCGCCACCACCTTCGCGCTCCCAACTGTCCTCGGTGAGTGCTGCGCTGCCATCGAGTTGCTGTATGGCGTTTGAAATTCGGTCTTGTAGTCCGGTCAGGTAACTGCTGACGGCATTAATATCGATAGAGTTTTGCATAGCGACATTATCGTAACTGTTTACCGGAAACACCATCGAATATTGGCGTGGGTCCCTGCAGGTTCCCTACCGGCAAGTCAACGATATAGCCTAGATGCTGAAACGTAGCGGCAACTTGATCTGCGTCAATACACGGGGCCTGCCCACTCAGATTGGCGGAGGTCGATACCAGTGCATGTCCACAGGCATTACATAGTTCTGCGGCGGCCGCGTGTGCGGTTACGCGAGCAGCAATAGTGCTTCGACCGCCGGTAACGTATTCAGATACCGTTGTTGAGGCCGGTAGTATCCAGGTGACCGGTCCGGGCCAGCTTTGCTTTAACTGTGATTCTATGTTGTTGCCAACAGGTTTAATAAAAGGTGTGAGTTGTTCGCGACTGGCAGCAATAATGATGAGCCCTTTATCACTCGCGCGGTCCTTTAGATTGATAAGTGCGGTGACAGCCTTTTCATCTGACGGGTTGCAGCCCAGTCCAAACACGCCCTCGGTCGGGTAGGCAATAACACCTCCGGAGGCCACGGTATGAGCTGCGGCAGACAAACTGGTTCCACGTTTGTTTTGCATGATGGTAGAAAGTTATAGCGGTGCAAAAGCCAACGCTTTTACACCGCACAAAGTGTTTTCTGCCACATAGGCAGAGACAACCGATCAGTTGGTTTCGGCTTTTACCGGTTCTGCACCCGGGTTCTGATCGGTGCTTTTTGCCGCTGCTTTTTTCTTTGCAGTGGCTTTTTTCTTCGCAGTTGCCTTCTTCTTTGAAGCGGCTTTCTTTTTCGATGATGACTTTTTAGCCGTGGTCTTTTTTGCGGTAGCTTTTTTCTTGGCTACTGCTTTCTTTTTACCGCGACCGCGTCTTTCCGGTGCTTCATCGATCAGTTTTTTAGCTGTAGCAAAGTCTATTTCAAGTGGCTTTTCTTTAAGCTCCTTGGGTAACTTTGCGTTTTTACTGCCGTTGGTCAGGTAGGCACCCCATCGACCGTTGTGCACCTGTATTTCAGGGTCTTCATCAAATATTTTGATGATTTTGTTGGCGTCTGCTTCCTTTTTGGCCGCAACAATTTCGCAGGCACGTTCCAGGGTAATGGTGTAAGGATCGTCACCATCTTCTTCTTTTATAGAAGCGTACTTGGTGGTGAGTTTTTTAGCGCCGTCTTCATAAAAATCATACTTGACGTAAGGACCGAAGCGGCCGATGGCAACAGTAATTCTGTCGCCTTCAGCGTTTTCACCCAGCTTGCGAGGCAGCTTGAATAACTCCATGGCTTCTTCGAAGGTGATTTTATTCATCTTCTGGCCAGGACGAAGCCCCGCAAAGCGAGGTTTGTCTTCATCGTCTTTGGTGCCGATTTGAGCAAACGCACCAAATCGACCGACACGCACTGATAACGGTTTGCCGCTTTCGGGGTCGGTGCCGAGTTCACGTGACTGTTTTGCTTCGTCTATCGAAACATTTTCTTCTTTGTCCTGTACCTGTGCGTCGAAGGGTACCCAGAAGTCACGAATCAGTGGCACCCACTCTTTTTCACCACGTGATACTGCGTCGAGCTCGTCTTCAAGGTTGGCAGTAAAGTCGTAGTCGACATACTTGGTAAAGTGTTTTGACAGAAAGCCATTCACCACACTGCCGACATCGGTCGGGGTAAAGCGACGTGCATCCATCTCGACATATTCACGGTTCTGCAGCGTCGAAATAATGCTTGCATAGGTAGAAGGACGGCCAATGCCAAATTCTTCAAGTGCTTTTACCAGGCTTGCTTCAGTAAATCTGGGTGGTGGCTCGGTGAAGTGCTGATCGAGGTTAAACTCTTTAACATCGAGCTTGTCACCCTTGTTCATTTCCGGCAGACGTCTGTCTTTGTCGTCACTGCCTTTTTTGTCGTCTACATCTTCCTGGTAAACCTTCATGAAGCCGGGGAAACGCACGGTGGAACCGCTGGCTCTGAAGGTGTTGCCTTCACCGCAACCGAGGTCAACACTGACTTGATCCATAGTGGCATGAATCATCTGACAGGCGATGGTGCGTTTCCAGATCAGTGAGTACAGCTTGTACTGATCTTCTTTAAGGAACGACTTAATACGCTCAGGTGATTTGTCTGCAACGGTTACGCGTACACATTCGTGCGCTTCCTGTGCATTTTTAGATTTGTTTTTGTAATAGTGTGGTGATTCCGGCAGGTAGTCTTTGCCATAAGTTTTATCAATGTGCTGACGGATATCGGCAATCGCATCTTGTGACAAGGTAACCGAGTCGGTACGCATATAGGTAATCAAACCCGCAGCGCCTTCACCGGTGTCTATTCCTTCATACAGTTGCTGTGCGGTACGCATGGTGCGTTGCGCTGAGAAACCGAGCTTTCTGACAGCTTCCTGTTGCAACGTTGAAGTCGTAAACGGTGCAACCGGGTTGCGCTTGCGTTGTTTCTTTTCAATGTTGTCAACGGTCAGATGGCCGTTGGCCGCTTTGGTCAGTAGTGCTTTCACTTCTGCGGCACGTTCGCCATCGGTAATGGTGAACTGCTTGAATTTTTCACCTTCAAGCGTGAAAAGACGCGCGGTGAATTCCTGACTTTCTTTGTGCAGATCGGTGGTGCAGGTCCAGTATTCTTCCGGAATAAACCGGTCTATTTCTTCTTCGCGCTCAACAATCAGTCTGAGCGCCGGGCTCTGTACGCGGCCGGCGGATAATCCGCGGCTGATTTTTTTCCACAACAGCGGAGAAAGATTAAAGCCCACCAGATAATCGAGTGCCCTGCGTGCCTGCTGTGCATTGACCAGATCGAATGACAGATCACGCGGATTGGCCACGGCATCTTTTACCGCGGATTTGGTGATTTCGTGGAACACCACGCGCTTGACGTCTTTGCCCTCAAGGTGTCCCTGTTCTTTCAGCAACTCGACCAGGTGCCAGGAAATGGCTTCGCCTTCGCGATCCGGGTCAGTTGCGAGCAGCAGTGTTTCGGCTTTTTTCAGCGCCTTCACAATGGCCGCGACGTGTTTTTCATTGCGTTCGATGATCTGGTACTTCATTTCGAAGTCGGCGTCAGGATTGACGGCTCCTTCCTTGGGCACCAGATCTCGTACGTGGCCGTACGACGCGAGCACCTCGTAATCCTTGCCAAGATACTTCTTTATTGTCTTTCCCTTGGCCGGTGACTCGACAATGATTAAATTTTTACTCATGGAGTTTTGTTTGGCTTGTCTTTTATAAATGTTTTTATAGTTGAAGAAAGTCAGTTGTAACAATCTTGCGGTGGTGTTTTTTGTTCGATGATGTCGCAATTTTGCGCGACGACCGGCGATTATGGCCAAAGCCACGGGTGGCTTTTAAACCATTTTTAACAGGTGCGCCAGTGTGCAAAGTCAATTTTGTTGAGTGCCGTGTTGCAAAAATGAAACCCTCACGGTTAGGCAAAGCTTATGCAACCTGTTGTTTTCATAAGCTAATAACCAGCAAAAAAGTGATCACAAACAGCACTTGAAATAATTTCGTTATTTTTTCAATGCGACTTTGATAAAGCGTCCGGCAGCATCGGCCTGAATGACACCCTGCATTTCCATGTCCAGTGTCAGGTTGGTGACACTTATAATATCCAGCCCCGTCGTTTCAATGATTTCATCGACTGACAGTGCTTCGTGATTAATCGCTCGTAAAACCCTGGCGGTCGGGGTGTCGCCGGTCGGGATATCATCGTCAAATGATTGCGGCAGGGCTGGCTGATCAAAATCCAGGGTTTTGGGCAGCAGTGGCGCGAGTTGCTGCAGGATATCTGTGCTGGTTTCTACCAGTGTGGCGCCAGATTTGATCAGTGAGTTTGATCCTCGCGTCTGTGGATTATTAACCGCCCCCGGTACCACAAATACCTCGCGGGACTGATCGGTTGCGTGCGCTGCTGTGGTGAGTGTGCCGCTTTTTAATGCCGCCTCAATCACCAGTGTGCCGTACGAAAGGCCGCTGATTATGCGGTTGCGCCGGGGAAAATGCCCCGGCAGCGGGTTGGTACCAATGGAGAATTCCGAGACAATGGCACCGGCTTCGACAATTTTTTGCGCCAGTGCCTGATGCTTTGCCGGGTAAACCCTGTCGAGACCGGTGGCCGTCACCGCGACGGTCAGGCCGTTTGCCTCGAGGGCGCCATTGTGTGCGCAGCCATCGACGCCCAGTGCCATGCCGCTGGTGATGGTAATACCGAAGCCCGCCAGTTCCCTGCACAGTGTTGAGGCATGATTTTCGGCGGTGATACTCGGTTTGCGACTGCCGACGACAGCAAGTTGCGGTGTAAGCAGAACTTCGGGGTCTCCGCGCACGTACAGCACAATAGGCGGGTCCGGGATTTCCCGTAACATTTGCGGGTAGAGCGGGGAATTCAGCGGCAGAATCGCCCGGTCATCGCCTCCCTGCAGCCACTGCAGGTCTTGTTCGATGCGTTCTTCGTTCGGGTGATTTAGCGCATCAATGATTTTTGCAGAAACACCTACCGCAGCGAGTTTGCTATCGGAAGCGTGCTCGATCTGATCGATAGATCCGAAACCTTTGAGCAGTTTTTGCAGCAATGCCGGACCGAGTCCGCTGGCATGTACCAGCCGCAACCAGGGTGTGATCAGATCTGACATGAGGGTACAGCAGGGGAGGGCATTGGGTTTACTTCTGGGCCTGTGGTGACAAGAGTCTACCCGAGGCCGGGAACTTCATACAACCGGCTCTGCGCGAGCCGGTTGAGGTCTTCTTACCTGGGGGTGATTACTGGATTCCGCCGACTCTGTCGTACAGATTGATGGTTTTTTCTGACTGCACAACCAACGCGTAACTTGCACGTTCGAAGGTACGGAAAACCATCAGTACGCCTGATTTCTCGCCATCAATAGTCACCCAGTCGTGCTTTTTGCCAGACACAACATCCCGCACGTTGCGGTCGTTACCGTAAACACTCAGCACGTCACCTGGCTGTACACCGTCGTTTGCACCGAGGTTAATCACGACAACCTGATTCTGGCCGACACGAGCGAGTGCGTCGAACAGTGAAATGATTTTGCCGGCCTTGCCAATGTCGGCAACACGAGGCTGGAAATCGAGCTGCGTATTACCGTCGTTCTGCATCAGGCGATCGCCTACCAGCGTTTCACGCTTGTTGCTGGTGATGACCATTTTTGCCGGATCACCGCTGGTGACCATACTCGCACGAGACACATGAATTGCTTCGTGGCCCAGCAGTTCGCCGCTGTCCGGATCGATCAGAGCCTTGCCGGGACGAAAAACACTGTAGCGACCTTCGCTGAGATCACCGCGAGCGTAAATGTGGTTGCCGATTGAAGCGATCAGGCGGTCATCTTCGGTACTGACCACGTAGGGCGCGCGCTTCAGATCGTTGGCAGAAACAATTTTTGCTTCAACCAGAAATGATTGCAGACCTTCCGCCGGATAGGTGCCGATAGGACCACCGGTGCGGCTGGCAGCGCGAATCAACTGTAACTGTGGCTGACCGTTGACGTAGGTCAGGCTGACGCGATCACCGGGGTAGATCAGGTGTGGATTTTTAATTTGTGGATTGACCTGCCAGATTTCCGGCCACAACCATGGACGGTTGAGAAATCGTTCCGAGATGTCCCACAGCGTGTCACCTTTGACCACCGTGTACTCGCCAGGGTGGTCGGTTCTGATCGAACGTGCCGCCAGTCTTTGCAACGCGCGCTTGCGGTCCGACGACATGCCCAGTGTGCGCATGCTCGGTGTGGCACCGCCAGCGTTGATGGCTGTGGCTTCAATGCCCAGGCTGGAGGCGACGTTGACTTGAGTGGCTGCAGTGGTTTCCGGTTCGGTCACCTGACTGGCACAACCGAGCAAAGCCAGGCTGGTGGCAGCGGTAGCCAGAAGCTTCGCCAGACCGGTCTTCGAACGATTGGCGCCGTATGGAAATTGTGTCAGCGGGGCTAGGATTGTCATAGTTGTCCGAAATGCTTTGCTGTAAGGGTCGCCTGAAGGCGGCGTTTGCATGTAGGAACCAAAAACAGTGCCAAGGCGCTGTGATCAGCCGCGACTATCGCACTTGCGGTTATTGGCACCCGGAAACCGGGCATGATGCAGGGCGGGTTGGCATCACAGGCGTTGATATCCTGCCGCAAGGGCTTACACTTGGCGGGCTGACAATTACCGTGAACCCCCGATGGCAACGCTTGATATTCTGATCTTCCCTGACGACCGGCTCCGCAAGGTGGCCACACCGGTTGAAAAGGTCGATGACAACATCTCTACTCTGCTCGACGACATGTTTGAAACCATGTACGAGGCACCCGGCATCGGGCTCGCGGCTACGCAGGTTAATGTGCATCAGCGCATCGTGGTCATTGATGTCTCTGAAGACAAAACCGAACCGCTCACACTGATCAATCCCGAGATCATCAGTAAAGAAGGTGAGGCCGAAGGTGAGGAAGGTTGTCTGTCGATTCCGGGCATCTATGAAAATGTCAGTCGTGCAGAGCGCATTACCTTTCGGGCGCTCGACCGCGACGGACAGCCCTATGAAAAACAGGCTGACGGCCTGCTTGCAGTCTGTGTACAACACGAGGTTGATCACCTCGACGGCAAAATGTTTGTCGATTATTTGTCAGCGCTGAAACGCCGGCGGATAAAAAAGAAAATGATCAAACACGAGAAATAGTGACAGATTGATGTCTGATCCATTGAGAGTGGTGTACGCAGGTACCCCGGATTTTGCGGTGCCGGCGCTGACTGCTGTGAGTGCAAGCGATCATCAGGTGGTTGCGGTCTACTGTCAGCCTGATCGCCGTTCCGGGCGAGGACGCAAGGTGGTGTCCGGTCCGGTCAAGGCCAGAGCAATTGAGTTGTCCGTGCCGGTTGAGCAACCGCTGACGCTGCGCGATGAAGCAGCACAGCAACAGCTCAGATCCCATCAGCCTGATGTGTTGATTGTTGCTGCCTACGGATTAATACTGCCCCCTGAAGTGCTCGCTATACCGCGCTACGGATGTTTGAATATTCACGCTTCACTATTGCCTCGCTGGCGCGGTGCTGCACCGATCCAGCGCGCCATTGAAGCCGGTGATGAGATAACCGGCGTTACTATTATGCAAATGGCAGCAGGTCTGGACACCGGTGACATGTTGTTGACACGCGAGTGCCCTATTGCAGTCAATACCACTGCATCTGCACTGCATGATGAGCTTGCGCAACTCGGCGCAAGTGCGCTGCTTGAAACGCTTGAGTTACTGCTCGCCAAACAGTTAAAGCCAGTCGTGCAGAATGAAGCGCAAGCCACTTATGCACACAAGCTCGAAAAACAGGAAGCGGTCATTAACTGGCAACACAGTGCATTGGAAATACATCGTCGTGTGTGTGCGTTTAATGCGTGGCCGGTAGCGCAAACGACACTGCAGGATGAAACGCTGCGAATCTGGGAGTCGAGGCTGGTGCCTGACACTGACCCTGGCAGTGCAAGCGCGGGAACGTTGGTCGCTGTCAATGACGGCGGTATTGATGTCGCCACCGGTGAAGGTGTTCTGCGATTGCACACCATTCAGGTGCCGGGTAAAAAACCACTGAGCATCAGTGATTTTCTAAACAGTCGTACACTTGCTGTCGGAACACAACTTGGTTGATATTCCCCTTGGTTGATATTCCCTTTGGTTGATATTCCACAGAGCTACCGGCTCGATGCTATCCGAATGCTGACCTCGGTGGTTAAAGATGGCAAATCGCTTGGTGAGTTAATTCGCAGCCGACAACAATCCATGGAAGCGCGTGAAGCGGCCAGGCTGCAGGAGCTTACCTATGGCACGATCAGATGGTCGTACCGGCTCGATGCGGTAGTGGCTCAGTTGCTCAAAAAACCGCTGCGCAACAAAGACACCGACGTAAAAGTGCTGTTGTGGCAGGCGTTGTATGAAATTATCTATATGCGCACGCCGGATTATGCTGTCGTTAGTTCTTACGCAACACTGACCAACAAGTTACGCAAGGGGTGGGCGAAGTCGCTGGTCAATGCGTCGTTGCGTGAGTTTTTGCGATCACGCGATCAACTCCTGAAAAATGCTGATTCAAAGCCCGCTGCAAAGCACTCGGTGCCGGACTGGTTATTTAATCGTGTTAACAGCGACTGGCCGCAACAGACCGATGAATATTTCACTGCCTGCAATCAGAAAGCGCCACTGGTGTTGCGTGTAAATACGCAGCGAAGCAATCGTAAAGACTATGTAGCGCTATTGAACGACGAGGGGGCCGTGGCGTCGCTGCCTGAGCTTGGCAATGATTCAATTGCCATTGAAGGTGGTGTCAGAGTCGAGGCGTTGCCGGGCTTTGAGGATGGCTATTTTGCGGTGCAGGACAGTGCCGCACAGCTTGCTGCCGAGTTGCTTGACCCGCAAGCCGGTGAGCGTGTTCTCGATGCCTGCGCGGCACCGGGCGGCAAAACAGCACACCTGGCCAGCCTGCAGGCAGATATTCGCCTTACCGCAATAGATAACGAAGCGAGCCGGTTAAACCGGGTGCAGGAGAATCTTCGCAGGCTTCAGCACAATGAGGTCACTCTGCACTGCGCCGATGCCGGCGAGCTTGATTCCTGGTGGGATAAACATCCGTTTAATGCGATTCTACTTGACGCCCCGTGTTCGGCACTGGGCGTTATGCGTCGCCATCCGGATATCCGCTGGCTTCGTCGTGATTCCGATATTGACGCCCTGGCTGATATTCAGCTGGGTTTACTGCAGTCCCTGTGGCAAACGCTGGCCGCCGGCGGCCGGCTGGTGTACGTGACTTGTTCGGTCCTGCGTCAGGAGAATGAGCAGGTGATTGCCGCTTTCCTTACCAGGCAGCCTGATGCCTGCGAGGTGGACATTGACGCCGCCTGGGGCCAGAAGTGCCAACACGGTCGGCAGATATTACCGGGTCAGCACAACTCTGATGGTTTTTACTATGCGATACTGGCCAAACAGTGATATCGAGTTCGCGCGGTTGCATGGTCAATTCGCTTAGCCAATCCGGTTTGTCTCAACGGCGCGTGTCCGCCAGCGCCGTGCATGCACGCTTGCTGAGTATGGCAGGTGGCGTGCTGCTATGTGTGCTGGTAGGAGCGGTGCAGGCGGCCGGCGCGCGATTTGAAAGTGCCGGTACCTACCTCAAAGATGGCACCTATTATCTCGATTCGTTCGCCAGGCTCGATTTGGGAGATGCGGCAGCGGCTGCACTCGCCAACGGCGTAAATCTGTTTTTTCTGATTGAAGTCGAGGTGCATCGCAAGCGCAAATACTGGATTGATACCCCGGTGCTGGAAAGACGTCTGCGCTACAAGCTCTACTACTACGATTTAACCTTGCACTATCGTGTTGAGGATTTGCAATCCGGTGAAAGTAAAAACTACCGAAGTCTGGCAGCAGCACTACGCAACCTTGGCAGTATTGATCAGTTTGCATTAATACCGCAAAACAGACTCAAGCGCGGCAGACGTTACGGTGCCAGTATACGCATGGCACTCGATCACACACGGCTACCCGGTCCACTGCAGGCACGCGCACTGGTGTCGCGTGAATGGCAACTCGAAAGCGAGGAGTTTCGATGGTTGCTGAACTAATACGCAGGCTTGCCAACAGCCTGTGGCTGATGGGTGCGCTGTTTATATTTCTTATTGCCACTTTATATTTTGTGGCAAACACCGGTGAACACCTCGACAGCTTCGGACGTTCTTATCAGTGGTGGATGTTTGGTACCGCCATCGCCCTTGTGCTGATAGGTGTGTTGATTATCGCCAGTGTGTGGCGACTGATCGCAGACCTGCGAAACAAGGTATCGGGCTCGAGATTAAGTCTTAAGCTGGTGATCATGCTCGTGGTGATGGCATTGCTGCCTATGATACTGGTTTACTCTTTTTCGGTTAAATTTCTCGGGTCAAATATCGATAGCTGGTTTGATGTCGAGGTTGAACGTGCACTCGACGATGCGCTGGCGCTAAGCCGTGACTCCCTGGAGTTGCACATGCGCACCAGACAAAAGAACACGGTTGAAATTGCCAACGCGTTAACCGATGTGCCCGCCGATATGGCGGTGGTGGTATTAAACGATTTTGGCGGCGACAGCGAAGCATCAGAACTGACACTGATCGGTTCGGACAATCGCGTGGTCGCAACCACAGCGTTTATTGATACCGTTACTGTCTCACCCGAGCGGCCTGCTGACGATATTATTTCCAGAGCGCAAAGCGGTAATCGCTATCTGAGTCTTGATCCGACTAATGACGGTGAGTTGCAGGTGCGTTCAGTGGTGCCGGTATATTCCAGCGACCCGAGTCGCGGTGTATCGGTGTTGTTCGCATCGTATCCGGTATCAAGAACATCGACTCAGCTGGCCGATAATGTACAGGAGAGTTTTCGCAACTACCGGCAGCTTGCTTATTTAAGGGCACCGTTAAAGCGCAGTTCGATTGCTACACTGACACTGGCTGTTTTTCTGAGTTTAATGATGGCGGTCTGGGTGGCGTTTTATGCTGCAAGACGGTTGATGGTACCGGTTCATGATCTGGTTGAAGGCACGCGCATGGTGGCTGCAGGTGATTACACCACCCGGCTTGTCAGTAGTGGCAGGGATGAACTTGGTTATCTGGTTAATTCCTTCAATGACATGACCGATAAAATTGAAGCAGCGCGTGCCAGTGCGGCAAGTAGTCAGCAACAGGTAGAGAGCCAGCGATCCTATCTTGAACTGGTGTTGAGCCGTATTTCAACCGGGGTAATCGCACTCGATGAAAACGGCAAGGTGCGAACCTGCAATGACAGTGCAGCCAAAATACTGCGCCTCGATGCGTCTGAATTACAAACAGTCGATAGTCAAAATCTTTCCAGTCAAAGTTTGTTTGTACAGCAGTTCTTTAACGCTGTGCGGTCAAAATTATCAGGCGTCAGGCCAGACTGGAGCCGTGAGTTTGAGTTGGTGGATGAGCGTGGTCGCAAGCTTGTGATGTGTCGTGGCGCCACTATGTTAAGCGGCACCGAGAATCATGCAGGGCATGTTCTGGTTTTTGACGACATTAGCGATGTGGTAGAAGCACAGCGCAACGCGGCCTGGAGTGAAGTGGCCAAAAGGCTCGCGCATGAAATCAAAAATCCGCTAACTCCCATTCAGTTGTCTGCTGAGCGACTGCAGCACAAATATGCGCAAAAGCTGCACGGTGATGATGCATTTACGTTAAAAAAGCTCACCAATACTATTGTGCACCAGGTTGAATCTATGAAGGCGATGGTGAAGGCATTTGCCGAGTATGCCAATACGCCGGAAATGGACTATCAGCGTATTAATCTGAATGAACTGATCACCGAAATCAGCTGGTTGTACCGGCACAGGGATAATGACTTTATAGCGCTTGAACTCGATAGTGAACTGCCATTGATTACCGGTGATCCGACCCGTATCAGGCAGGTGCTGCACAATGTTATTAAAAATGCACTTGAAGCAATCAACGACGAAGACGGTACGCTCACTGTCAAAACGCGTCCGGTCCGCCAGTCGGACATCAGTTACTCCGAGTTAGTGTTCGAAGATAACGGACCCGGATTTCCAGCGGAATTGCTTGACCGGTTGTTTGAGCCCTATGTCACGAGTAAGAAAAAAGGCACTGGACTTGGTCTGGCAATCGTTAAGAAAATAGTCGAAGAGCATGGCGGTGTGGTGCACGCGGAAAATCAGTCTGCACAGAGTAAAACGAGAGGTGGCAGAATGTCACTGTTATTTCCGATAGCACCCGCCAGCAGCAAAGCAAGTTATACCGATCACAACGTGAAAAGTATAAATACCGATCGTAAAGACATTCACGGGGATGCCGCATGAGCCAGACGTTGGTGTTGGTCGTAGATGATGAACCGGACATTCGTGATCTCGTCAAAGAGATTCTTGAAGACGAAGGTTACGCAGTGATTGTTGCTGAAGATGTGCGTACCGCGAGGGAGGCAATTGAAGAACGTGTACCTGATCTTGTACTGCTGGATATCTGGATGCCCGATCAAGACGGTATCAGTCTGCTAAAAGAATGGCATAACGCCGGCGCATTGAAGTTTCCGGTGGTGATGATTTCCGGCCACGGCACGGTTGAAACCGCTGTTGAAGCAACTCGTTTGGGTGCGGTGGATTTCATTGAAAAACCACTGTCACTGGCGCGCCTGTTATTAACGGTAGAAAAAGCGATTAGTGGTTTTGTTGTGCAGAGCAGTGCTCCTTCCGGTGGCGCACTGACACCGATCATTGGCAACAGTGAATACTGCCGCGATTTGCGTGCAGCCGCTGAGAAAGCCGCCTCGGGTGGTTACGCTGCGATGTTGATACAAGGGGAGCGTGCTACCGGCAAGCAACTGATTGCACGGCATATTCATTTCCAAAGTGCACGGACTGCAGAGCCGTTTATCTGTTTGCGCTGCGACAGCCTGTCCGATGCGAATGCAGCGCGCGAATTGCTGGGCAATGCCAACAGCGCCGGATTCTTTGAGTCCGCTGCATCGGGGACACTTTGCCTTGTCGATATAGAAGAATTACCTAAAGTGGCACAAAGCCTGTTGCAGGAGGCCATTGAAACCGGTGTTGCGGTACGTGAAGACGGCGTCAATGTTGCGTTAAAAGCCACGTTAATTGCCAGTGGCTCTGAACAGCTTCAGCGCAGCATCACGCAGGGTGATTTCAGCGAGCCGCTGTACCGTCACCTGTCGCAGCACACCATTAAAACCAGACCGCTCAGGGAGCATCCGGAAGATGTACCGTTATTACTGACACACTACGTCGATCAGCTTGTCGAGCGTGACGGTTTGCCATACAGGCACTTTAGTGTGGCGGCACAGAACAAACTGCGCAACCTCGACTGGCCGGGTAATGTACTTGAGCTTATAAACTTTGTGCAGCGGTTGCTCATTGTTGGTCAGGGTGTCGAGATTGATCTTGACGAGGTGGACTCACTGCATGGTGCCGACAAGGCGCGCGACAGCGAAGTGTCTGGTGATACCATGCAGCTGCCACTCGATATGCCATTGCGTGAAGCGCGTGCTGAATTTGAAAGGCTTTATCTGCAACGTCAGCTCGACAGTGTCGATGGCAATATCGTAGAACTTGCGCGCATAGTCGGTATGGAGCGTACGCATCTGTACCGCAAGCTGCGCAGCGTTGGTATTCAGGCGGGTCGCAAGCGCGGATAACCATTGCGATATTTCATGTGCCATTTAAATCGCCATAAAAGTCGCCAGGGATAAATCGTTGAAAATAATTGTACTAGGCGCAGGGCAGGTTGGTTCCACTGTGGCGCAAAACCTGGCCAGTGAAAACAACGACGTGACCGTTGTCGATCTGAACATGGAAACACTTCAGGATCTCAATAACCGACTGGATCTCAGCACTGTGTATGGCCATGCTGCCTACCCGGAGGTATTGCGGGAAGCCGGGGCAGAAGATGCGGATATGTTAATCGCTGCCACCAACAGCGATGAAACTAACATGATCGCCTGTCAGATTGCCTACACACTGTTTCAAACCACCAGTCGTATCGCGCGGGTGCGTTCTCAGCAATATCTGACTGAAAAAGATGCGCTGTTTAAAAAGAAGCATATCCCTATTGATGTGCTGATCAGTCCGGAGCGGCTGGTGACTGATCATATAGAACGGATTATCGAGCACCCGGGTGCTTTTCAGGTGGTTGATTTTGCAGACCGCCGGGTGCGTCTGGTCGGGGTGATTGTTGAAAAAGATGCGCCGATGACCAACCAGCCTCCTGCGCACCTTCAGTCATTGTTGCCTGAGGTCGAGGCATTAATTACAACGGTTTATCGTCAAGACAAACCGATAGTACATAAGGATATCGAAACCATATTGGAAGGCGATATCGTTTACTACATCGCTGCACGTGATAACACAGTGGTGGTGATGGAGCAGTTTCACCGGCTGGATAAACCATCGAAGCATGTAATGATTGCCGGCGGCGGGAATATCGGTATGGCGCTCGCAGAGCGACTGGAATCAAAGTACAACGTTAAGCTGATTGAAAAAAATATATCGCGTGCAGAGCATCTTGCCGAAAACCTCGATGGCACCATGGTGTTAAACGGAGATGTTGCCGATCAGGAGTTGCTGGTCGAAGAGAATATCAGTTCGATGGGGCTGTTTTGCGCACTAACCAATGATGATGAGGCCAATATTTTATCGGCGATGGTGGCGCGCAAAATGGGTGCTCGCAAGGTAATGTCACTGATCAATCGTCACGCCTACGTTGAGTTGGTAGAAAACGGTTTTATTGATGTCGCCATATCACCGCATAATGTCACCATTGGTGCTCTGTTGCGCCATGTCAGACGTGGTGATGTCGTGGCGGTGCACTCTTTAAGACGAGGTTCTGCTGAAGCGCTGGAAGCCATAGCACATGGTGACGAGACGACTTCTGAGGTCGTGGGTCGGTCAATCTCCGAGTTACCTCTGCCAAGCAGTTCTATTATCGGGGCGATAGTACGCAATGGTGAAGTATTGATCGCAAGCGATGACCTCAGGATTGAAGCAGAAGATCATGTGATTATTCTGGTGGTCAATAAAAACGATATTCACGATGTTGAAGATCTGTTTCAGGTTGGCGTGACTTATTAGTCGGTGATGAACAGGTATTCGTTAAACAGTTGCAAAGCGATGTCTATGGCCGTCGTGGGAGTATTGTAAAAGATGCAGGTGCTGGTCGTGCTGCGCATTCTGGGCGCATTGTTGTCTATCTTCAGTGTGACCATGCTGGTGCCAGGCATTGTGTCACTCGCCTATGGAGATGGCTCTGCCAAGTCTTTTTTTATCGGCTTTGTCGTGACGCTTGCTATCGGATTAAGTGCCTGGTTGCCACTTCGGAATTATCATGTCGGGTTAAAACTGCGTGATGGTTTTGTGGTTGTGGTGATGTTCTGGACGGTACTCGGGTTGTTCGGTGCCATACCACTGTATATTGATGAAAGACTCAATCTGACGATAGCCCAGAGTATTTTTGAGTCGTTGTCAGGCTTTACTACCACGGGGGCTACTGTCATTGTTGGCCTTGATACCCTGCCACAGGGTATTCTTTTATATCGGCAACTGGTGCAGTGGCTCGGTGGTATGGGAATTATTGTGCTGGCAGTTGCCATACTGCCTCTGTTGGGTATTGGCGGCGGCATGCAGTTGTTCAGAGCCGAAACCCCCGGTCCGCAGAAAGAAAAAATGACCCCCAGAGTCGCTGATACCGCAAAGCGTCTCTGGTACATTTATCTTGGCCTGACTGTGGCATGCGCTGTTTCTTATAAGCTGGCTGGTATGCCTATGTTTGATGCTATTGGTCACAGCTTTTCAACGGTAGCCATTGGTGGATTCTCAACACATGATGCCAGTATTGGTTATTACAAAAGCTTCACCATTGAAATGATTGCAGTGGTGTTTATGTTGATTTCCGGCGTTAACTTTGCGCTGCATTACATTGCCTTTCGTTCAAAGTCTTTGTCATCCTACTTTGAAGATTCGGAATTTAGATTCTATATTTCACTGCTTATTCTGTTAAGTGTTATCACGGTTGCCTACTTGTACGGAACTAAAACAGCGGGCTTCAGCCAATCGTTTTTCGTAGGCGTTTTTCAGGTGGTTTCTATTGCTACCACTACAGGCTATACCACTGCTGAATACTTTAACTGGCCGGGTTTTTTGCCGGTACTGTTGTTGTTTGCGAGCTTTGTCGGTGGCTGTGCCGGATCGACAGGTGGTGGTATGAAAGTGATACGTGTGTTGTTGCTGTTTAAACAGGGTATGCGTGAGCTTGCTCGTATGGTTCATCCACATGCCATGTTGCCGGTTAAAGTGGGGCGTAAAACCATACCGCCACGCGTCATCGATGCGGTGTGGGGCTTCTTTGCCACCTACGTATTGATTCTTGCGATGATGTTACTGCTATTAATGGCGACTGGATTAAATCAGGAAACTGCGTTTTCGGCAGTGGTGGCGTGCCTGAATAATCTTGGTCCGGGTCTTGGTGATGTTGGTGCCAATTACAGCTCTCTCAGTGGAGTACAGCTGAGTCTGCTGTGTGTTGCCATGTTACTCGGGCGTCTTGAAATATTTACGCTGCTGGTGTTGCTGACTCCGGGTTTCTGGCGCAAGTAAGTGGCAGACAGTAAAACCAGATGGGAAAAAAGATACAGTGAG